>JBDUAM010000154.1:0-12221 GCA_040004655.1 Chthonomonadales bacterium
CTCGGACGGGGAGAGGTGTCCGAGCGGTTTATGGAGCTCGTCTTGAAAACGAGTAGGTGTTGAGCCACGCGGGTTCGAATCCCGCCTTCTCCGCCCAATATGTTCGAATAGGTCGATTAGAGTTCTTGTAATTCTGATCGACCTATTTTTGTTTGAGACTATTCTGGAGACCCATCCGATGCGCGTCCGAACTTTCCATGTCTTCTTTTTTGCATTCCTCGGCACAACAGGTATTTCTCACAGTCAATTACCAACAAAGTGGCCAATGGTCACGCGCGAAATGAAACCGTGGACTCGTTGGTGGTGGCTCGGCAGCGCTGTCGACAAGCAAAATCTTTCCCGACTGTTGAAAGAATACAACAAGGTAGGTCTAGGTGGAGTTGAGATCACCCCAATATATGGCGTCCAGGGGAATGATACTAATGACATTCCATATCTGAGCCCAAAGTGGATGGAAATGCTGAACTACACCGTCTCTGAAGCCGCAAAGCTCGGGATGGGCGTCGATATGCCAACAGGCACAGGGTGGCCGTTCGGTGGTCCGCAGGTCACAGATAACGTCGATGGTCAAGACAAGCATTCCGTTGTAGTGATGCCCGTAACAGGCGCAGGAACGATCATCCTGAGGCAAACTCTTGGGAAGATCGAGGCTATATCAGCCGTCGCGGACGATGGGGAGACCAGGGTCATTACGGAGTCCCTCGGACCAAATGGAAACCTGCCGTGGTCGCCGCCACCGGGCAAGAAATGGACCCTGTACATTCTGCGAAGCCGGTCCAGCGGAATGAAAGTCAAACGGGCAGCGCCGGGTGGGGAGGGAAGATGCATCAATCCGTTTTCGATTGATTCTCTAAATGAGTATTTGGCTCGATTCCATGCCGCGCTCAAGGATGTACCGCGAGGCGGTATCAGAAGCCATTTTCACGATAGCTTTGAATATGCCGCAGATTGGTCCCCGGAATTGCTCAAGGAATTTAAGATCAAGCGCGGATATGACCTTGCCGAGCATCTGCCGGCCCTCGCCATGCGGGGACCAAAAGAAGAAATTGCTCGAGTTCGAACGGATTACCGTCAAACGGTCGCGGAGTTGCTGCTTGAGAATTTCACTAAACCCTGGTCTGATTGGGCGCATAAGCAGGGCAGTCTCTCTCGTAATCAGGCGCATGGTTCACCCGGAAATCTACTTGACCTGTATGGAGCTGTTGATATTCCCGAAACAGAAGTCTTCCGCTCGACCGGCGACATCCGAGTCAGCAAGTTAGCATCGTCCGCAGCTCACGTGATGGGGCATAAATTAGTTTCCAGTGAAACCGGAACATGGCAGAGTGAGCACTTCACCGAAACCCTTTCAGACACGAAACGAATCATTGATCGCCTATTGGTGGCCGGAATCAATCACGTCTTTTATCACGGAACAGCTTATAGCCCCGAGAATGCAAAATGGCCCGGGTGGCTCTTCTACGCGAGCACATCATTCCAGCCGACTCACCCCATATGGCACGATTTTGGCGCGTTGAACGAGTACGTGACACGGTGCCAGAGCATTTTGCAGAGTGGGTCTCCCGACAATGACGTTCTGGTCTACTTTCCCATTCACGACATCTGGATGAACCAACCGGGTCTGTTCAACTTCACTATTGATGGCAAGTGGCTGGAGAAGGAGGCGGTCGGGGAGGTCGCTTCCAAATTGTTGAAGGCTGGATATTCATTCGATTATGTTTCGGATTCCCAGCTTCTATCAGCCAGAGTGTCCAATGGTCGAATTGTGACAAAGGGCGGCGAGTATCGGACAATTGTTGTTTCTAATTGCAACGTAATAGATAAATCGACGTGGAATCAACTTATTAACCTTGCTCAGTCGGGCGCAATGGTGGTCTTTGAAGAGGGCTTGCCAGAGAAGGTCATCGAATTCACCACTCCTGGCAAGGGACTGTCTGGTACAACAACGGACGGCGTTTCCAAACCCATTCGTGACGGCGATTTGCAGGTGATTACTACTGAAAAAGGAAAGCTGGTCATTGGTCTTAACTGCGTCGATGTGCTGGACCAATTGCATGTTCGACACGAGGTTATTGGCCGAAACAGTAATCTCCGGTTTATTCGGCGAAGAACGGACGCCGGTATTGCCTATTTCATCCTGAACACCGGAGACGAGAGATTTCATGGCTCATTGCCGCTAATGTCCGTTGGAAAATCGCTCGTGCGGATGGATCCGATGACGGGAAGCATTGAGCGTGTGTCCGTTCAGGCAATTGGATCGGCAACCTTGGTCGATGTACAGCTTGATCCCGGCGAGACGGTAATTTATCTGGTTTCAAATGCGGCAAATACTGACGTACCTGTTTTTAAGCCGTACATTTCCGCAGATGGACCATTGGTCCTAAAAAATCCGTGGCACGTAAAGTTCATTTCTGGTGGACCAACATTGCCCGCCGAATCAACTGAAGGTACCCTCGGCAGTTGGACAGAGTGGAAAGGGGATGAAGTAAAGAAATTTTCTGGAACGGCAATCTACACTACAACTTTTGACACGTTCAGACCGGGTTTAACGTCTGCCATGCTCGATCTCGGCAAAGTCTGTGGTTCCGCAAGGGTTACGGTCACTGGCAAATTTATTTGTACATTGTTGGGGCCAACCTACCATACTGTGCTGCACAACCTGAAGGAGCATGGTAACCGACTGGAAATTGAAGTCACCAACTCTGCGGCTAACAGGATCAGAGATATGGATATTCACAGAGAACCCTGGCGAATATTCAAAGAGATCAACTTTGTGAATATCGACTACAAACCGTTTGATGCAAGCAAATGGCCCTTACGACCGAGTGGACTGATTGGTCCGGTTGGAATGTCACCCGGCAAATAGATGCGCAAATCTCTAAATATTCCTTGACTGCCAGGCGGGAAGTGGTCACATTTATTGGCACGGTGAAGCTATTGATAGTCAAGAAAGGAGATAGTTATCAGTGTGCCTCCTCCAACCCAAACGATTTCTGTATATATTTGTTTAGGCGTGTAAATAGCATCTTGTCTGCAATTACTCCGATGGCGATTAAGACAAACATGATGGCCAGGACTTGTGACATGTTATTGATGTCTCGCCCTCGCTTCAACGCCAGACCTAGTCCAACGGACCCCGCCGAAACAGAAAGAAGTTCAGCAGCCATAAGGCTTCTCCACCCGTACGCCCACCCTTGCTTGGCGCCTGCGGCAAATGCCGGGAGCGAGGCAGGAAGCAGAACTCTGATCCAGAGGGCGAAACCCCGCACGCCCATCATTTGTGCTGCCCGAATAGTCAACGGGTTTATAGAGACGACGCCATCTGTGACTGCGATGATGATGGCAACGGCAGCTCCCATCAGCGTGACAAATAGGATCGCGCGTTCCGAGAGTCCAAACCAGAGGATAGCCAGTGGCTGCCAGCATATGGAGGGGAGAGTCTGAAGTCCGGATAGTAGGGGAGCAAATGCGCTTCTGAGAGTTGGGACTGCCCCAAGCGTCAGTCCGATCAATCCACCTGCAATCAGAGCTATAGCAAAGGCCGAAATCAGTCGCACCAGAGAAACACGAATGGAAAGGGGGAGGGAACCATCCATAAACCCGGCTTTAAGCGTCTCGAAAACAGTGGACGGTGCAGGGAATAGCCAGGGACGCCAGAGGCTAAGCCGCGCTCCGGTCTCCCAGAAAATCACCAACACAACCACCAGCGACCATGCCGCGAGCCGCTCCGTTGTGAGCAATTTTCTGACCATTCTCATTCTCCTGTGTTTCAAAACCATTGTGGCTGTTTCTAAGGATGGCCTGTATTCGCGAAACTGTTCGCCTCAAGTCAGGGTTGTCCATCTGCATCTCTTGTGGGAGGTCACACTCGATAGTGTCGACTATCTCGCCGGGTCTTCCACCCATACAGAAAACGCGATTTGCGAGGTAGGCTGCTTCGGCAGCGCTGTGAGTGACCAGGAGTGCGCTCTTGCCGAACTCTGCAAGCAGAGACTTCATTTCCTGAAGGAGAGTATCTCGTGTAATGGCATCGAGTGCGGCGAATGGTTCGTCCATCAAAAGAAGATCGCTGTCCATCGCGAGGGCTCTGGCAATGGAAACTCTCTGTCGCATGCCGCCGCTAAGCTGGTGTGGTCGCATTTTCGCAAACTGGCTCAACCCAACGGACTGTAGAGCCTGGTCAGCCTTTTCGGACCGCAATCGTTTATCTCGAATATCCCGCAACGCCAGCTCGATGTTGCCTTTTGCCGAGAGCCATGGCATAAGTCCTGAATCTTGAAATATTACCGCTCGATTGGGCGATGGTCGACGAACGGCCTCGCCCTGAAATCTAACGTTTCCGGTGGTGGGCAAAAGAAACCCAGCCGCGATGTTCAGGAGCGTGCTCTTTCCGCATCCACTCTCACCGACAAGGGCAACAACATCGCCAGGCATCATATCAAAGCTGATGTTCTGAAGGGCCGCCAGTCCGCGAGTGGTCTTTCCAAACTGGAATGAGACATTCTCAAAACTCAAAGTTGTCGCGCTTGTTGCCAATCGGTTGGTTTCCCTGAAAACTGTCATCAAATTAGTTAAAATATCATTGTTCTTTACATGCGAACAGTCAATGATATAAAAACCAATCAAGTTAGTCAGGATTATTATAGTCGACGCATTTAGCCGTTGTCAAGGCTCGTCGAAAACAAATTCGCATATTTGTGCCAACAGGCTGAATGGGGACTGATTACCGGCATTATTCATGAAGCAATTTGAACCTTCAATACGTCACATATCTGGAACGGACAAATTGGCAAGCGTGATTAATAGATACCTGCGCTCATATGGTTGGCGTTTTCGTTGACATCTGGACCAAATAATGCGATAATGTGCGTCATATTGCGGGGCGGATCGTGTCGCCGCGACCCTCATCACGTATCCTTATCGGGGAGATTTTCATGTGGAAGCGTATCGTAACCTATGTCCGAGGCCTCGTCTTCGGTACTTTGGATAAGTGGGAGAGCCCAGAAGTCATTCTCGACCAGGCTGTAAGAGAGATGAAAGAGGGGCAGTCTAAGAATCGTGAGCGTGCCGTTCAGGCTATCACGGCGAAGAATTCATTGGCTGCGCTGGTAGACAAAGAGGAGAAATCTTCTCGTAGTCTCGAAGCAAAGGCCACCACTGCTTTACAGCAGGGCAATCGCGATCTGGCGCGTGTGATCCTTCGAGAGAAGGGAACGCATGATGCAAGTCTTGAAAGTCTCAGAGCCAGTCTGAAGCAGGCGGAAGAGACTTCTGAGCAAGTCAAAATTGCTATCCGCCGTGAAGACGAACGCATTCGTGCAAAAACTGCCGATGCACTACGACTCAAGGCTAACTTGAAGCAGTCCGAAATCCAGATTCAGATCAACAAGGCTCTGGACGGATTTAATTTTGAAGATGCTGGTGCGAACTTCTCCCGTGCAGAAGAGAAGATCCAGAACATGCAGTCAGAGGCCGATGCTCGCGCGGAAGTTGCCAAGACTAGTATTGATGCACGACTCTCATCGCTGGATGACGCTCAGGTTGATCTGGAAGCGGACAAAGCGCTTGCCGAACTCGAATTGAAACTTGGCATGACCTCTAATACGTCTAGTACGCCTCATACTTCTGGTGTGGCGGCAAACGTGCAGGAGAGTGATATCGACAAGCAGCTTCGAGAGTTGGAACAGAAACTTAATCAGACCACCTCGTAAACATGCCTGCAAACAGCACTAACCAGAGATTTGGCGTCGTCGTCAAAGATGTTCTCCGCAAGCCCCTCACTCTAGCCATTTGGATTGGAGGAGGGGTCTCTGCATTCTACTTCCAATCGCCAATCCCAATTGTATTCGCCGGAGTAGCTCAGGTCGGATACATTTTCTCGTGCCTGAACAACGAAACCTATCTCCGCAAACTCTTTCGGGCCAAACAGGAAAAAGAGGATCACCTCGATGAGCATGAGATCGAGGCAATGCTTGAGCGGATGGATTTCGAAACCCGACAACGGCTTCGCTATATCCTTCAGCTTTACAAAGAGATGAACAAAGAGGCTCGTGCAGACGATGTCGAGGCGTACGCGGAGCAGGAGCTAGATCGGATTGCCGGAAAACTTGCGCCACTGATCAAGCAGGCGTTGCGGCTTGGCGAACGTAAGCAGAAGCTGGCGAAATATCTCCAGAACGTCGACCAGCGCGCCCTGAAGTCGTATGTGAAGAGTGTAACAACTAAGATCGAACAGACCGCCGACCAGGTGCAGAAGGAGCAGTACCAAAAAGCCCTCGTCGCCCGCGAATCCGAATTGCAGACTTACCAGAGCATTGAACAGGCCTCAGAGCGGATAGATAGCCAGCTTGAGAACCTTGAGGCTACGTTTGCCAGCTGGAAGGCGAAAGTCATTCGTATTAAGACTGCCGACATGACAAGCGCAGCCAGTGTTAGCGCTGGCCTATACCAGGAACTGGATACCCTAAGTTCTGAAATTGACATGCTTGATAACAGCGTTACAGAAGCATTAAGCGCCGATTCAGCAACCGTGTCAGTCTCGTCCTAACGAAATCCATTAGTCACAGGTAAAATAGAAGCAGTCATTTTGTCTTTTGTGTCGAACCAGATAGTCCGGAGCATTTGCAATGAGTTTCAGCAAACGAATACGTAACATTGCAATAACTCAACTTGGGGTCATTAAAGATCGCCTGGACAGGATTGACCATGAGACTGGTTCAAATTACGTCGATCCAAACATTGCGCGAAATTCACGCACGGAATTAGACGAAGATCCATTTGGAGACGTACGCACTCTGCGCACACCAGAACAGATTGCAATCGGCTCAGTGGAGGAGAAGACGGTGGTTCCGAAACAATCGATCACTGAGCCAGTTGCAACTTCAGTTCAAGAATCCGTAAGAGTGACCCTTGCCCATCACTATCGAGTACTCGGAGTGGAAGAGGGTTCAGACTTATCCGTAGTTCAGAATGCCTATTCCAGGCTAATCGCGCGGTGTGATCCGGATAGATTTGAAAAGGGTTCGGAAGAGTATTCGACCGTTCTGGAAATCAAAAAACGCGTGGATGCATCGTTCGACGCGCTTCGCGAAACCCTCGATCCTACTGTTGGAAGGTTTGACAAGTTGGAGTTCTAAGCTTGCAGTTGTGACCCGATTGCTAAGTGTGGTATACTTATCTGGTTTCGTTTCGATCAGCATTAAACAGGAGAGTTTCCTTGCCGAATATCAAGTCCGTCATCAAAGATGTAAAAAAGTCTCGCCAGAATCACGAAAGAAATATCGCAGCCAAATCCGCTGTGAAGACTTTTGTGAAGAAAGCCAAGTCTGCGATTGCCGCGGGCGATACGGCAAACATCACCGCAGTGGTAACGAAGGCCGTTAGCGTCATTGACAAGACTGCCGAGCGTGGCATCATTCACAAGAATGCAGCAGCACGCCGAAAGTCCCGTATAATGAAGCGGGCAGCCAAAGCTTTAGCTACCTAAGTTTGAAGGACCGGGGAAACCCGGTCTTTTTGCTTTTTACCTCGAATTACCGCATCCCACACAGTTTAATAATCAGAAGTTCAAGATTAGTAACTGTATCCTCAACTCCTTCTTCACCACCTTTGTTTGCCGCATCACATTCAACCAGGTATTGAAATCCAGTCAGCAGTTGCGCTGGTGTCCATGTGTTTGAAAGCTGGTATAGGTCTCTCGCCTTCCATGCCATGGAGACGATGCTTCCCTCCGAAGGTAGCTGGTCGGCAACTTCGTGTGGCAATCCTTTTAGTTGGCTTGCAGGAACCTTCATGCGACTCAACTCTCCTGCCTGCAAAATCAACCTCAATTGCCGTGAGAGTAGCGATATGAGCCTCCCTGCGACGCTCTGGGGCTTATTGTCATAATGCAGAAGTTCATGAAACAATTTGAGGGATAGATCGAGGTTTCGGTGTGATACAGCGTCGACCACTTTGAACATCACATCTTCCGGATCGTGATAGACAACGGCTTCGACATGGTCGCGTGTAACTCGCGTGCTATCACCGGCAAAGGCAACGGCCTTCAATAGTTCGTTTCTCAGGGCAATGCGATCGTCCGGCGCGACGGCTGATAGTCTGTGCGCGGCAGCGCCGTCTAACAACTTGCCAAATCGTGCTGCTTCCGAGATTAGCCAGTCCGAAAGAGCCTCTTCTGAAAGGGCGCGAAACTCAATGATAGTTCCAACGGAAGAAATGGCGTTGTCCAGTTTCGCTGTGAGGCATGTCTTTCGCCCACGGTCAGCTTCGATGTTCGCAACTCGAAATACCATGCATGATTGGGCTGGTAACCGCTTAATACCCTCTGCCAGTCTCTCTGCTTCACCGGCCTTTTCCCGCTTACGGTATACTTCTGCGCATTTTACAATGGTAAGCCTCACAGGGCTAGCGAATGGCGCTCCCGCGGCGGCGGCGAGGATGTCATCAACGGGGACAAGAGTGGCATCCATTACCTGGCTGTCAAAGTCGGCGAATAAGGGATCAATGGCCACGGAAATAATGGCGGCAATGGCCTCCTCTTTACCCTGATCATCGGCCCCGAATAAGGCATAGGCGCGTTTAATGGGGGAGAGTTCAGATGGGAAAGTTCGAGGTAAATAGATGGCCAATTTATGCGGGTTTCAAGGAGTTTTTAGCGGACAATCGACGACGTCTCTTCATTTCAATTTCAATACTTGAGCGTAGGGTGGAGGCTTCGATCACATCGGTTTCTGTCGCGACAATCGTGCTGTATCGGAATTCATTTGCAATTGCGCTCAGGTCAGTGAACGCAACGGCGATGCCGGGCATTTCGACGGATAGGGCTTCGTTAGCTCGCGTTGCAAATTCGCGGATCGTTTCCGATTCGGATCGCTTCCATCCTCGACGTGCCAGCAATCTGGCGGCAGATTCATATTCTCTGATAATCTGGTAATTGGTCGCGGGTAGTCCCAGTGGATTATTTAAGGTCTCCTTCTTTCGGAACCTATCAATAAGTTCGACTTTCACCACGTAGGCAATCAACAATGCAAACGCCAGGGCTGCCAGAGGCGGTAAAATTCCCTTCTTGAAAAGCCATGCACCGATGGTGGACTTTGGCTTTACTGTAAGCTCTTCTTTGCCACTGATATCTTCGGCCAGGCCGGTTGCGTCAAATGCCTTCCAGCCAAAGCCGTTTAGATAGACCTCGGCCCAGAGGTGCCGATCACGATCTCTCACCAAATAGTCGTTGGTCTTTGAATCTTTTTCGTTGCAGATGAATCCGCTAGCTACTCTCGCGGGAATACCCGCACACCTGCATAAAATGGCGACTGATGTGGCAAATGCATCGCAATAACCCTGCTTGCTTACTGTCAGGAAGTGGTATGCAACATCCGTTCCTACTGGAAAACTTGCCGCATTCGTGTTGTACTTGCAACTTGCCCCAACATATTGTTCTATGGCTTTGATCTTGCCATATGCCGACCTGACGTCGCTCGTGATCTGTCGAGATAGGTCTTGAAGCGCCTGCAATTCGTTCGCCTTCATTGTTGGAAGTTGCAAATACTTGCCCGTTACTTCCGAATCGTAATTACCCGGAGCTCGTGTTTGCGACTCCTGTGATAAGTCAGGGATATCTGATTTGACCTCATAGGAGCCCGTAATCAAAGGATCCGTAAGATGGATACCTCCGGTCGAGTCCAATCGAACTCTGGAATCTGTAGTTCCGAGAGTTCTGATTTCGCCACCATAGGGCAGTTCCAGATATGAGCCTGCGACAATTGAGATAGTCTGTTCCAGATTATGTGATGACGTATATTGCTGTGACTGGTCGAATGGCGGAATCTGGTAATAGAAGAAGTTCCTTGGTATCCCAGATGAATCCGTAGATGGGTTGGACTCTGGGGTCGAGCTGGGAATGAGCTGCGCCTGAATGTTCTGGCTATTTTGCCAACCTCTGCCCGTGTACCGATCATACGACGCAGTTCGGAGATTCTCAGCGTCGTTGGCCTTCACTTTGAGGAGAAGTGTATCACTCAACGTCACAGGCCCAGTACCAACTGGGACCTCAGATTTATCTTCCGTGCTTGTGGGGGCACTCTGCGGGTTAGCAGCATTCCTGTTGTTGAGGTTGATCCCGGCAGTCAGACGCAAAGATGACCCGGCGCGCTGAACAAACGGAGTAATAAGATTTGCGAAAAACATGCTAGCGATGAGGCAAAGCCCGACAATCACAACCTGGTTGAACAGATTCAGTTTAGACCGAATGATTCTAACGGGCGAAAAGTGCCGAATTCGCAGATAATTCTCATGAACCATCATGAAAATGGCTGCACCTGAAAAAACGATAAAGTCTGTTACAAGTACCGGGTCAGAAGTATTTGTGCCTACAAGACCGAGGAGGGCAATTGTTGGAACGCAGCTAAAGAGGAGAGTACCATCGTTTAAGAGGGTGAAACTTCTGAACACGGTCAGCCAGGTCAGAAGGACTGCCAGTGACTTACTTCTGTCTTCTGCAACTCCAGCAGGCGCAAGGAAGCTCTGGGAGGGGTCAGTAACTACTGCGATGAAGAATAGGCACGCGCAGACGAAGAGCGCAGGAATTTCGATATTCTTTGGGGCAATATTCCTACGGCGACTTACAAAACTTACTATGAACCCGGCAATGGTAAGACCAATGACCAGGGATGAGAAGGATGGGTCGCCGAGAGAGAGATCGACAGCGTAGAGTCCGCAAATCGTTACAATGAATGCAGCCACATAAAACGGGATGCTGGCCGGTGTGGTCTGCGCGGCGTCTGGCGGCGACGTCACCGGTTGGACGGTTTCAACTGGCGCCATAGCGGAAGCCCTCCGGCAAAATTGCCCTGTCTTCATTCTGGCGTAATACATAGATTTCTGTGCCTACCCCGGCGCACTTTTCTACAAACGGTGACATTGATTTGTTAGAATTATGTTCAAACGAATCTGGGTCGGCATAAACGACTACTACGTAAGTCCCCGTTGCTGAATATTCGGAGATTGCCTGGACAGTATTTTCATCCGACTTTGCGGTGAGTATTAGAAGGGTCGTTCCTGGAGGTATGTGACCAGCTTTTGCGCGAATTCGTTCAGCAAATGAGACTTTGTCTTTGTCCTCGCATCGAGCCAGCGCAGCCAGAATGTTGTAAAGGTGATCGGTACCCCGACCAAATTGCATTGCTGCCCCTTCGACGTCGCCAAGAGCCAATCGGACCGAGGCGCCCTGCCTTAATGCCTGTTGCGATACACTTGCTGCCATTGTTACGAGGTACTCCAGCGAACTGTTAACTCCTTCACCGACGTTTGAATCCTTCGTTAAATCAACTGCAATAATTACGTTTACTGATCGGCTCTCTTCATATTCAATCACTCGGAGTTTGCCGGTTCGCGCAGTCGATTTCCAGTGGACGCGTCGCAGGGAATCGCCAGGAACATATTCTCTCACGCCATCAGGATCTACACCACTGCCTCGCATATTGGCAACAGGCATCTCTCGAACGCCGTATCGCTCGGTGCCGGTCATCAGAATATCGGGTATCGGCTGTGGGTTTGGGTAGACCATGACCTCAGAAATGAGTGGGAATGACTTTGAAAACGAATATATGCCAAGGGGATCCTGCGCAGTCACAACAAGTTTCTTGAGCTCAAAAATCCCGCGTTTTTCACAGGTCACTTTGTAATCGACTAGAGTATCCCGACCGGGAGTGACTTGAAATCCGATTGGACACTCATGAGTCGAATAGAGGTAATCGGGGAACGCGTCTTCGAATTCCAAAAATAACTTGGGTAGTCGGCCGGTTGTTCTTGCCGTAACGCGAAACGAGACTTCTTCGCCTTCCCATGCAGACGCGGGTGTAGATCGAGTGACCTCCAGGCCGCGTAGACTCACCATTCCGATTCCATAGGAGACTGCAGGAAGGATGAAAAGCAGGGTCGCCATGTAATACAGGTTGATTGTATTGATTAGCGTCGCAGACGTCAGCAGAAAAATAGCGGCTGTAATAATAACCCACCGTTTGTATTGCTGCATGGTGACAGTGCCCTCAAATCAACCTTCAACAAATTAGCCCAACCAGAACGACGACTGGACAGCGTTATGCTTTGTTTGTGCCTATTACTGGAACCGAAACTCTCTGCAAAATCTCTTCAATGATCGTATCAGCAGTCATTCCTTTGATTCGCTGTTCCGGCCGAACGATAATTCGATGCGCGAGAACTGGAGC
>JBDUAM010000142.1:0-3618 GCA_040004655.1 Chthonomonadales bacterium
CTATGGGTTTGCGTTGATCGCATCCGAGACATACAAGACTGGCAAGCTCAAAGGTGAGATCGCCAGCCAGCAGCGCATCCTCAACAACTATGATGGCGTAATCCGAAATTCTGTTTCTGAACTGACGCTGCAACAGTGGGCGACTAAGTTTGGCTACGTTCGACAATCCGTTCCGCCGATGGTAATCGGCAAGTCCCCGGCTACCAATTAACGTTAGGAGAAAACCATGGCAATCATTATTCGCCGACCGCCCATTCATCAGGGCCGCATTCAGCAGTTCTTTCTTGTCGTGGCTTTCTTCTACGTCTGCCTCGTTCTCCGCCTTGGATGGCTGCAGATCGCCAACGGAAACTTCTACGGATCGTTGGCTGCCTCGATGCGATCGAGGACCATTGACGTTATCGCGCCGCGTGGAGATGTCGTGGACCGAAATGACAAGCAACTCGCAATTACTGCTCGAACTGCTCAGCTTGTCTGCGATCCAACCCTAATCAAAAACGCCGGTGCGACTATTGCCTCCCTCAATGGTATTTTAATCAATCCTCCCGCCGACCTTGCTACGAGGTTGACTGTTACCTACAACAAAAAGAACAAGCCGCTTCAGCATGTTGTCCTTGTGGAGCATCTTGAAACGGCCGAAATAGAAAAGCTTGCCGCGGCACGTATCAATAAGAAGATTTCACCGACACTGGCAGGCATCGTGCTGGAAGATAAGCTCACCCGGGTCAACACCCAAGGGCAATTAGCTGTCCACGTTGTGGGCATCACCGTTCCTGATGCCGATGGTCGCCCCAAGGGCGTAATGGGGGTCGAGAAGACCTGCCAAACGGTTTTGCATGGGGAAGACGGTCAGCAGATTTATGAAGTCGATGCCCGACGTCGCCCCATTCCTGACACGCAGCATCTGATTAAAGAGAAGATCGACGGTCGCAACGTTCGGCTGACCATTGACGCCAATATTCAGCGGATTGCTGAGCAAGAGCTGGCAAAATGTTGCGAAAAGTTTCAACCGACCGGCGCAACTGTAATTATCATGGATCCGGCGACCGGCGATGTTCTTGCCATGGCATCGTGGCCGAATTTTGATCCGGCCAATCGAGATTCCATAAAGAGCGCTTTATCTGATCCGCTGCAAAACCACGCGCTATCACTTTATGAACCGGGCAGCACGGTCAAGGCAATCACGGCAGCCCAGGCAATCGATACGCATGCAATCACGCTTACGGAAACGTTCACCTGTAACGGGCCGCGCCAGATCGGCAGTCGATACGTAAAGTGCGCCACGCACCACGGTGCAGTCGGCGTTCACGGTACCCAGACGGTTGATGGGGTAATCGCTGAGAGCTGTAACGTTTGTACGGCCATGATCGGATTGCAACTTGGCTCCGAGCGAATGTTGCAAGGGCTGCGAAATTTCAAATTAATGGATAACACTGGTGTTGGCCTCCCATCAGACAATCATGGTCGAGTTGCGTTGGACGGCACCAGAGAGAAGCTAAGTATCACCACACTTGGACGCGTTGCCTTCGGTCAATCGTTTATGGCAACTCCACTTGGTATGACAAGCGCTTATTGTGCCTTAGCGTTTGGTGGTATTCAGATGAAGCCGCGATTGATCGAAGCTTATCTCGATAACAGCGGGCACGTGGTGGAAGAGTTTGCGACTCAGCAGTGGGGAGTTGCCGTCAAGCCTGAGACCGCGAAGATCATGACCTCCATTCTGGAAGGCGTAGTCACGCACGGAACAGGCAAAGACTGTGCAACGGTCCCTGGTTATCGGGTCGCAGGTAAGACGGGTACCGCACAGCGTGTTGATCCATTGACGCACCAGTATTCTTCAACCAACTTTGTTGCCAGCTTCATCGGATATTTACCTGCATCGCATCCGCGAGTGGTGATCAATGTCCTGGTCGATTCTCCGAAGGGCGCCCAGTTTGGATCCATGGTTGCCGCTCCGCCATTCAAGCAGATCGCCGAGCGGGTGATGGCCTACCTGCACGTAACACCAGATGACCCAGCCAGCATGAATACGATCACCAAAGCCGATACTAAGACGGAAACGAAGTCCGAAACCAAAGCAACACAGGGTCTCTGATTATATCCAGCATTTCTCTGTGACACGTGTCACACGGAGCATAGGTTCATGATTCTCTCAAAACTGGCGAAAGCCCTGAATATCGAGAATATGGGTGATGTTGATGTCATCGGAATCTCGCACGATACCAGATCCGTGCGACCCGGCGATCTGTTCGTCTGCCTCATCGGAGCAAACCATGATGGACACATGTTCATTGCGGAAGCGCTGGATCGAGGGGCGGCGGCGATTGCAGTATGCTCCGGCCGAGAAAATGATGTTCCGAAAGGCATTCCGTATCTTTCTGTTGTCAACACCCGCGAGAGCCTTCCGAGTTTGGCTTCTACGCTATACGGCGATCCTTCGAATAGCCTGGTGGTTGTCGGTGTAACTGGTACTAATGGTAAGACAACGATCACCAAAATGATCGCATCCATATTGCGATCCGCTGGCAAACGCGTTGGGACGATCGGAACACTTGGCATAGACCTGGATGGCGAGATCATCGATTCTGATCGAACAACTCCTGAAGCGGATGAATTGCAATCAGTGCTAAAGAAGATGGTCGACCGTAAAGGCGACGCCGTAGTTATGGAAGTAAGTTCGCACGCAATTTGTGAGCATAGAACCGAGAGTATTGGCTTTGATGCAGCTGTATTTAGCAACCTGACAGCCGAACATTTGGACTACCACATCACCATGCGGGCATACTTTGCGGCCAAGGCGACACTCTTCACGGAATACCCAAATGCATCAGCCAAAAAGTTTGTGGCTGCCATCAATATCGACGATCCGTGGGGTCGACAACTAACCGAGATCTCCCGCGGGACGGTGTTGACATACGGGATTGAAAAGACTTCAGAGGTCCATGCAGCCGACGTTCGCGCAACGGACGTGAAGTTGGCCACGGAGTATTCATCGTTTCACGTTCACACCCCAAATGGTGATGCGGCGGTTCGATTGTCGATTGGCGGAGCGTTTCAGGTTTCCAACGCACTTTCGGCAATCGCAGTTTGCCTCGGGCTCGGAATTGATCTGCCCACGATTGTAAAAGGGCTTGCGGAACTACGGTCGGTTGCTGGTCGATTTGAGTCAGTTCCGACGGGACGAGATTTCCAGGTCATTGTAGATTACAGTCACACACCAGACGCGCTTCAGAACCTCGTAGATAGCGCCCGGGCGCTTAATCCCGGTCGGTTAGTCACCGTTTTTGGATGTGGGGGAGACCGTGATACCACCAAGCGGCCAAAGATGGGTCGAATTGCAGCTGACAATTGCGAAGTCACCATTGTCACTTCGGATAATCCTCGAACTGAAGACCCGAACGAGATCATTCGACAGATCATGGTCGGCATGGAAAATCCGAAGGCGCAAGTGATCTGCGAATCCAATCGGCGAGAAGCCATTCATAAAGCCGTCAAGCTTGCCAAAGCACGGGACATCGTACTTATCGCCGGTAAGGGCCATGAAACTTACCAGACAGTTGGCAAAGAAGTGCTGCCCTTTGATGATCGCCTCGTGGCGCGGGAAGCGTTGGCCGAACT
>JBDUAM010000231.1:0-3617 GCA_040004655.1 Chthonomonadales bacterium
CCCCTCGCGATTTTGAAGATCGGGAAGACCACCAGATCCCATCCACCCCCACGTTGACCCTAATACATTACCCGAAGTCCGGGGCCACCGGAAATAACAGTCCCGATAACTGCATGGGCGGGCGTGCCATTCCGTTTGAGTTCGATAAGTAGGTCCTCCAGCCGATTGGATCGCACGCATATCGCAAGTCCACCAGATGTTTGGGGATCGACCAGTAAATTGCGAACCGAATCTGGCAAAGCCGCAGCGAACTCAGTCAATGGAGTTACAAAGTCTTGATTTCGGATTCCACCACGTGTAGTATTCCCGGCTATCCCTAGTTCTTCCGCCATAGGAAGGATTGGTAGCGCGCGCGCATCGATCTCGATCAAAACATTACTTGCCACTGCCATCTGCCTCAAATGCCCGAGTAATCCAAAGCCGGTAATATCTGTTGCAGCGTGTACACCCTCTGGTCCAATACCAACGGAAATCATTGCCGCCGCTGCGCCACGATTGAGATGGCTCATCGATTGAATGGCGACTTCCAGAACATCAGGTGGACATTCATCAAATTTGGCGGCCGTCGTAATTATTCCTGTTCCAAGTCGTTTCGTAAGGACAATTACATCCCCAGGCAGCGCACCAGCATTTGTTGTTACTCTTTCCGGATGCACTTCTCCGGTGACGCTCAGGCCAAACTTAGGCTCATCATCTTCAATCGAATGCCCACCGATCAACATTGCTCCGGATTCAATGACTTTTTCGGCGCCACCCCGAAGTATTTCCGCGAGTTCAGAAATGTCGCGTGAGGCGATGGGATAGCAGAGAATATTCATTGCCGTTAGCGGAGTACCACCCATGGCGTAGACATCTGAGAGGGCGTTGGCGGCTGCAATCTGACCGAATGAGTAGGGATCATCCACAATAGGCGTGAAGAAATCGAGGGTCTGAACCAGCGCGCGGTCCGTAGTAAGCCTGAAAACCCCAGCATCATCACCTGTGGCGATGCCCACAATCCTGCGCGTATCTTCCGGGAGATTGAGTGTTTTTAGGGCTTCGGAGAGTTGATCTGGACCGATCTTCGCGGCGCACCCTGCTTTTTTGGAGAGTTGGGTCAACCGCGGCAATTCATTTTCGTTTTGCAAATTTATCCATTCCTACCGTGCTAACATCTCAATTGCATCAACCATTTTTGCAACAATAATCGGAAAATCCGATAACTCAAGCGTTCTCGGATCGAGAAGGAACACCCCCTCCGATATTCGACCTATGATCGCAGGTCGGCAGTTTCGCAATCGTAGCGCTAAATCCATCAACATCTCATTGCTTGCCAGCCTCACCGTAATGCAAACCGTTTCCAATTTCTCTTTAGGAAGCGAACCCGCGCCGATTTCAGAAAGGCTGTCCATCAAATTTACTTCAATCCCATCGTTAATACAAACTGACAACTGATTCCGAAGGTCCTCTGCAAGAGCTTTCAGTTCGTCACGGTTTCTACTTAGATAACGTAAGGTTGGAATATTTTTCCAGCCCATCGACCCTGAGAGATAATCATCCAGAGTGCCGTTTAACGCAGCCAGAGAAAGTTTATCAATTCTGCTTGCCCTGGCAAACGGGTGATGACCAAGTCTATCAATATACTGGGTCGCGCCGAGAATAATTCCGCATTGTGGTCCACCAAACAACTTATCCCCGCTACCAGTGACGACGTGGGCGCCAGCTTTCAACGACTGTTGGAAAGTGGTTATGGAACCAAGTCCAAACTGTTCCATCGGGACTACTGAACCGCTGCCCAGATCGTCGACAAAAGGGATGTCATGCTCGGAAGCCAGGGCAGCCAGGTCCTTTGAGGAAGCCTCTTCGGTATATCCCTCCATCCGGAAATTGCTGGCGTGGCACCGTAAGATCATCCCTGTGTTATCTGTGATTGCTCTACGATAGTCATTCAGTCGTGTGCGGTTCGTGGATCCGACTTCAACAAGCCTAGCGCCTGAAAGTTGAATAATATCAGGAATTCGAAATGATCCGCCGATCTCTATAAGCTCTGATCGGCTGATGATTACTTCTTTTCCGGCGCTGAGGCCCGCTACAGCGAGCAAAACGGCCGCTGCGTTATTGTTTACGACAAACGAGGACTCAGCGCCTGTGACGGTCACCAGACGCCTTCGTGTCTCTAATTGTCTATCACCACGGCCACCGGACTCAAAATCATATTCAACAGCAGAATTGCCATTTGCAGCAATTGCGACTGCGTCCTGTGCACGTTGGCTTAAGGATGCTCTACCCAATCCCGTATGAAGGACAACCCCCGTCGCATTTATTACAGGCATTACCGGGGACCGTGATTGATTTGCGAACTCCTTCAATACTGTCAATACAATCTCACGCTCACAAAGGATAATGGCATCTGTTTCACGACTGCGTTCTCGATCCAATACAACCTGAATACATTTCTTAAGAACGCTAAGACGTTCGGCCGGAAATCCACTTTCGGCTATGAGAGACGTAATCCTGTTAACGGAGGGCAACTGTCTAAGCCGCGAATTCTTCAGGTCACCCATGATGTGTTGTTTGCCCGAGCATCAAAGGTGCTTCTTAATCCATTCCCACGCGGTTTCATCATGAAATTCGTGTCCACCGTTGAAAACTACAAACCTGAATTTATCGGGCAACCCGAGTTTGTTGTAATACTCAGCCGATTGGGGTGCGATGCGCTTTCCCATCTCCCTGTGACTTGCGTTATCGGTGGCGCCAGCCTGTATCTCCAGAGCGCGAGGAGCAATCAACGCGACCAGATCCTGATCATTGAACAGAGTCATTCGGCCCATAAACTTGAAGTCAGATGGCACACCAAGTTCGTCCTGTTCGTATCGACCTTCTTGAACACCGTAGTAACAACTTGAAACAGAAACCTTAATTCTTGGTTCGAGCGCCGCTGTAACGAGGGTGTAGTACCCTCCATAAGACAACCCGACCATCGCAATTCGTTTGCTGTCGACCTCGGGTCGCTTCACCAATACATCCAGCGCTTTGCTGATCTTGTATATCTCAACGGCTGTAATGCTGGTACCAACCAATCGCAATCGCTCATCGGTCTTGTTTCGAATATCTCGAGGAAACCCTTCGGCAAAGAACAGGTGAGTTGGAGCAAAAACCACATATCCCCGCTTAGCGCCGCCCCGAACCATATCGTGGTAATTCGAACCGCCATTATACAATGCGATCTCCGGCGATCCACCACCACCATGCATGGATATGATCAGTGGAGCCCGTCCCTTAAGATTCTTGGGAACGATATAGATTCCGAGGCATTCCACTCCAGGCAAGACTGGGATATGAGCCCTGAAATAGGTTCCGACAGAATCCTCCCCGATCTTGTCAAACTGCGAAGGTTGTTGTACCGAACCACCTGGTGGAGGATATCCTATACTCGCTGCAAATGCCTTCCTATATGGTTGGACCGACTTTTCATAATCTCCAACGCTTCGATATGAGGGTTTCAAGATGGAATTAATAGCTTCGCGATTAACCGCCAGAGACTTGATATATTTGTCGTATTCCAGAACTTGATTAGATCGGTAAACATCGGATGACTTCAAGTCTTCGTTGAAGAGTGTTTGGGATGAACAGACGGA
>JBDUAM010000605.1:0-12183 GCA_040004655.1 Chthonomonadales bacterium
GAAGTTGTGATCGGCTGGTGTGATATTGTTCCCAAAAAGATGGAAGGATTTCGGCACATCGGGACGCTCGGAATGGGAATTAAGGAAGGCTATCGAGGGCAGGGGATAGGGTCGCGATTGATGGAATCGACTCTCAATCGCGCAAAGGAAATTGGCCTCGAAAGAGTGGAGCTTGATGCATTTGCAACCAACACAAATGCCATCGCTCTGTACAAGAAGTTTGGGTTTGAGGTGGAGGGCGTGAAGAAGGCTGCCCGAAAGTTAGACGGTATTGTCGAAGACAATATCTGCATGGCAAAGTTGTTGTAAATGGATCCGGCTTTTTATTCCGGATCCATCTCTATTTTCCAAACGATTATTGTCTAATGCCAACGAAAACTAATTCCAAAACCACCGAAATCATCTGGGCTGGCTCCGCTAAATCCCTTGCCGATTCGGGCGTCGAGTTGTATTGCGTCCGAGACGAGGTAGAAAATTCCTGTGTCGATAAAGCTGGCATTTGATCCCCGGTATCCGCCAGGCAGAAATCCAATGTATTCCAGAAATGCAGAGGTCTTAGCATTAATCTTGAATTGCCCTGAAGTAGATGCTATGAACTGGCTGAAGTGCTGTCCTCCGCTGCTTAGCCAACCATAACCGAGATTGGCGCCAAGGCTGAACTTCTCGGTGATGTCTCGCGAGAGAATTAGTAGTGCGCTTGGTTGAACCATTTTCTCGGTAAACACTTCTGATCCAGTAGGCAGAGTGGCACTAAAGTTGATGGCGACTGCCGGTGGGCCAAAGCCGCCTGATCCCTTTTGTTCGATCAATCTTCGCTTGTAACCAAGGGAAATATCCTGAAATCCGTGAGCGCTGTTGCCGTCGCCTGTTATGGACTGGTATGAGTTCAGGCCGACTCGGAATTCGCTGACGGGAGTGAGAGGAATTCGAAAAAGGACTTCACCCAGAGCCTGACTGTGTGCGCCATTTATCCTGGCGAGCGTGTATCCCGTTTCAATCTGGTAGCTGCCTTTGGGAACGATGCCGGGACCATTTGTAAAGTTTCCGCGATCTGTATCGATGGGATCGGATTTTGCTTCGGTAGCCTTTGTATCCATGGGTTTCGGAGTGGTCTGGCAGAGGACTGGTCGACCAGCGACGGCGAGCAATGCAAACACAATAAGGGATTTCTTCACGGGGTTGCCTCCAGAGTTGGCGGATTATTTGCCTGTTTGGCTGGTTCTTTCCATCCCCATTTTACCCAACACGAGAATAAAGTGGCTGCAATGACAATTCCGGACAGCCAGTAATAGCCAATATGGTCAATGAGCAACTTCGTATTGAGCGCGGCGATGGCAATTCCTGTACCGTACCCGAGTATTTTTACGATTAGGGGGTTCACAAACTTGCCCATTAACTTCTTGTCGGATGTGAAGAAGAGCAGCGGGAATACCGCGAAACCAAGCTGCATGGAGAGGGCCACCTGCGAGAAGATGAGTAGATCTTCGAGTCCAGATCCATTTCGGATGAGGATGATCGCCGCGGCAGGCACAATCGCGAGAGATCGCGTTATCAACCTTCGAACAACAGGGTTGATCTTCCACTCCATGAATCCTTCCATGACGATTTGACCTGCGAGAGTTCCGGTGATGGTCGAACTCTGACCGGACGCAAGCAGGGCAATGGCAAACGCCGTCGCTGCGGCGCCACCCAATAGCGGACGAAGAAGGGTATGTGCTTCGCTCAGGTCGGTAACGGTTTTTCCGGATGTATGAAACACTGCTGCAGCGAGAATCAGGATCGAGGCGTTCACGAAGAACGCGAGCATCAATGCAATCACTGTGTCAAGTGTGTTGTACTTGATTGCTTGCTTTAATCCCTTTGGCGTGCGATGCACAGCTCGCGTCTGGACAATGCTGCTGTGCAAATAGAGGTTATGAGGCATCACCGTTGCACCGAGAATACCGAGGGCCACATAGAGTTGTTCGCCGACCAATTTATGGGGCACGAACATTCCACCCGCCACGGAACCCCATACTGGGTGCGCCCGAATTACCTCAAGAGCGAAACAGGCTGCAACCGCGCCTACCAGTGCAAGTATCACGGCTTCCAACTTACGAAATCCGAAGTGGGTTAGCGCGATGAGCAGAAGGACGTCGAAACCAGTGATAATCACTCCCCAAAAGAGGGGCAAACCGAACAATAGGTTCAGAGCAATGGCCGAGCCAATGACTTCCGCCAGATCGCAGGCAATGATAGCCAGTTCGCAGATTATCCAGAGTGCCGTCGCTGCAGGCTTTTTGCAATAGCTTTTACATGCCTGTGCGAGGTCTTTGCCTGTAACCAGACCCAATCGAGCGCAAAGAATTTGCAAAAGAATGGCCATCAAGTTGGAGAGAAGTACAACCCAGAGCAGTCGATATCCAAAACGCGAGCCGCCTTCGAGGTCGGTTGCCCAATTACCAGGGTCCATGTACCCCACGCTCACCAGATACGCCGGACCAGCAAACGTGAAGAACTTTCTAAATCGACTGGCGTTGGTCGGCAACTTCACCGATCGGTAAGATTCGGGGAGCGAATGCTGTTCTGGCGTAGCGCCTTCATGAACAGACAATAATCGGCTCCTCATCGGGATACGTACAAGGTTCAATGAAAACGTGTCCGGCTAATTCTCTGCCAATAGTTCGCACGTTATCGCCCAGTTTCAACGTAATTGGACCGTTCATAGGTTGAGCGTCAAGTATTTCCATTTCAATATTTAAGCATAGACCGAGCTGTGTTAAGAGCCGCAGAGCTTCAGGATTACTGTCCTTCACACGCATAAGGACGACTCGCTGGCCGGGCTCGGCTGTTGCAAGGCTGGTTCCCCTGTGCGCTTCCATCCATCCGTCACGAGTAGGAATCGGGTCGCCATGAGGATCGCGGGTGGGGAAGTCGAGCATGCGGTCGATGCGGTCTTCAAAGTCTTCCGAAATGTGGTGCTCGAGCTTTTCGGCTTCTGCATCAACTTCATCCCACGAGTACCCGAGAGCCCGTTGAAGGTAGAGTTCGATGAGCCGGTGGTGTCGTATGATTTCGAGTGCGATGAGTTCGCCGGACCGAGTTAGTCGGACGCCCTGATACGGCGTGTAGTCGAGCAATTTGTTCTCGGCGAGTTGCTTCATCATCTTGGTGACTGCCGCCGCCGACGTGCCGAGTTTACGCGCAAGAACAGTTGTGGAGACCTTCTCATTTTCCTGTTGGAGCTTGAAAATTGCCTTGACGTAATCTTCCACGGCGGCGCTAACTAATTTTCCAGAATCTGCCATCAGAATTTAACCTTGTTCACCAAAATATTTAACCATGGTTAAACTTTACCTTAACGGGGCTAAATGAGTCAACATCGGTTTATTAGCCTATGAAATAACGGCAACGCCTATATAGCGGGCATACATTATGCGGCTTCATGTGAGCAAGTATTATCGGACAAATTTGACCTTGACGCTCATGAGGGTATATAATATGCGGGCTTATGAGAAACATAATGAATATTTTTATCTGCGCCATGACACTATTTGTGTGCGTTGGCGCTCAGGCGCAGAGTGTATTCGTCAGCGATACATATAAGTTTTCAATGGAACCTCCGCCCGGTTGGGAAAAGAGTTCCGCAACAGATGCAATTGTCGCGTTTCTAGAGCCCGGTCAGGCTCCGTCTCGACCTAATAACACACGCGTAAAGGAAACCAACAAGCAGTTTTTAGAGCGCATGAAGCATAACAACACGTCGATTGAAGGCTTGAAAGCGTTTCGCTCAATAATCAAGGTTTCTGCTATGCCCACGAAGTACACTGCTATTGAAGAATACGTGAAAGTGACGAGGGTGAAATCGGCAAAACTCATGTCCTTCAAGATACTCGGAGAGAAGCCGAAAAAGCTCGGTGGATTGCCAGCATTTCTCAGGGGAATCAGGCTCGCCGTTTCAAATACTGTTGAAGCCAGATCTTCAGAGATTTACTGCATTCATAATGGTCAACTGATTACGGTGACTATCGTGACCGATGTGGCCAGCGCACCTAAATACGCGGACATTTTTAATCACGTGGTCGCATCCTTTACCTGGAAATAGCGAGTCACAGAATCTGACCGCACCAATCTTCAACCAAAACATCTGCGTTAGTGAATTCAATGGAATATAAACAGACTCTAAACATCACCCTAAGTGACAAACATCCCGGCGCCATGCCGCAGCGCGGCAATTTGCCTGAGCGCGAACCGGAGATTGAAGCGCGATGGGAAGAAATCGACCTCTATAAACTCAGCCTGGAGAAGCCTGCGCCTCGAGGAACGTTTATTCTGCATGATGGGCCGCCTTATTCCAACGGCAACATCCACCTTGGTCATGCGCTGAATAAGCTCGCGAAAGACATCATCGTCAAATACAAGACGATGCAGGGCTACTGCTCGCCATATGTCCCCGGTTGGGACAACCATGGCATGCCAATTGAGAACGAGGTGTCTAAAGAGTTCCGAAAGAAGGGCGAAAAGCCCGATAAAGTCACCATGCGCAAACGATGCCGGGAGTATGCGGCAGGCTTTGTGAACATCCAGCGCGAGCAGTTTAAGCGGCTGGGAGTTCGTGGCGACTGGAATAACCCATACCTCACCATGAGCCCTGACTTCGAGGCGAAGATCGTTCAGGTATTCGGCGAACTTGCGGCCAAGGGATTTGTCTATCGTGGATTAAAGCCGGTTATGTGGTGTGCATTCTGCGAAACTGCACTTGCAGACGCCGAAATCGAATATGAGAACCACACATCTAACTCAATATTCGTGCGATTTCCGGTGCAACATGATCCGAACAACGTGTTTGGACTTGGCGATACCGAACCTGCCAACGCGTACGTTTTGATCTGGACGACCACTCCGTGGACTATCCCGGCAAACGTTGCGCTTGCCGTGCATCCCGATGAAGAGTATGTCATCGCGCAAGTTGGGGAATACAGATATTTGCTCGCGGGTCCGTTACTGGAAAAAACGCTTTCATCCATTTATGGCGATGGCGTTCCGGGCTACTTCGTGTTAAGTCGACACAAGGGCTCTGATCTTGAGGGACTTGTTGCGCGACATCCACTTTTTCACCGGACTTCGGTGGTGGTTTCGGCTCCGTACGTGACTATGGAAGATGGAACCGGGGTTGTTCACACTGCGCCGGGTCACGGCAAAGAAGACTTTGAAACGGGAGTTAAATACGGTCTTGAAGTTCTCTGTCCTGTTAGTCCAGATGGAGCGTACACCAAGCAGGCTGGCGATGAGTTTGTCGGCAAGCGAATTCTTGGTGGCGGAGCGGACGAAGCGGTACTGGCTGCTCTTGAAGTTTCCGGAAATCTGCTGAAGCGCAGTAAGTTTGAGCACAGCTATCCGCACTGTTGGAGATGCCACAACCCGTTGCTCTTCCGCGCGACCGTGCAGTGGTTCATGAATATCGACCACGATGGACATCGACAGAAATCGCTGGATGCCATCCAGCAGACCAAATGGTATCCGCCGGTTAGCATCAACCGAATCGGTGCCATGGTAGCCAATCGACCTGACTGGTGCCTGAGCCGCCAACGTGCGTGGGGCGTTCCGATCCCTGCCTTTTATTGCAAGGATTGCGGCAGCGAGATCATCTCTGGCGAAGCCGTGGATCACGTAGTAAAGATGGTCGCCGAGGAGACCTCGGACGTCTGGTACGCAAAGAGCGCTGAAGAGCTGCTCCCGACCGGTTTCGTCTGTCCGAAGTGCGGGCACAGCAAATTTGAAAAAGAGACCGACATTTTGGATGTCTGGTTTGACAGCGGATCGACGCATCGAGCCGTTCTCGAGAATACAGACAAGTGGCCACACTTGAAGTGGCCCGCGGACGTCTATCTGGAAGGCTCCGATCAGCATCGCGGGTGGTTTAATAGCTCCCTGATGGTCGGTGTCAGTACCAGCGGCCGCGCCCCTTTTGACGCCGTCATCACCAACGGTTGGACGCTGGATGAGAACGGCAAGGCGATGCACAAGTCGCTTGGCAATGCCGTCTCGCCGGATGAGGTTACGCAGAAATATGGCGCCGACATTCTTCGATTGTGGGTCGCGTCTTGCGACTATTTTGAAGATGTGCGCTGCTCAGATGCAATCATCGGGCAAGTCGCGGAGACCTATCGCCGAATACGAAACACGTTACGTTTCATGGTGAACAACCTGCACGATTTTGATGGCGGTTCCGATATGCTGCCGATTGCATTTCTTCAGGACCTGGATCAATGGGCGTTGGCCAAACTTGATGCCCTCGTTGAGAAGTGTACTGAGGGCTATAACGCCTTCGAGTTCCACGGTGTGTACCATGCAGTCAACAACTTCTGCGCGGTCGAGATGTCCGCATTTTACATGGACGTAATCAAGGATCGACTCTACTGTTCCGGTGTGGCGTCTCCTGAGCGTCGGTCAGCTCAGACTGCGCTCTACCTCATCGCCACGACGCTCGCACAGGTTCTTGCGCCCGTGCTTTCGCATACGGCGGATGAGGCCTGGGAATTTTTGGGTCGACCGGGTGATGTGCCGAGCGCACAGCTAACGGATTTTCCAACAACTCAGGTTGCAAATGGACCCGAGCAGATAGCTAGATGGGAACCGGTCTTGCAGGTGCGTGAAGTCGCGAATATCGCGGTGGAAGCTGCCCGGCAGGCAAAGACCATCGGTAATCCGCTTGAGGCTGCCATTCAGGTAACGGCTCCGGAGAGTCTTGCTCTGGCTTTACGGTCATTTGGCGACGAACTTGCTTCTGCGTTCAAAGTCTCGCAGGTCAGTGTGCTTGACGGCGAAACGCTGTCAGTCGAGGTCTTTGCTGCTGAAGGCGTCAAGTGCGCTCGATGTTGGCTGATGAAACAGGATGTGGGTGTGGATGGCACGTGGGAAGACCTATGTGGAAGGTGTGCGGCGGTGGTCGCTACTCTGCCCGAGGCTGTGGGATGAAGCCGATCCGGTTCTTTCTGGCAGCAATCATCATCATCCTTGCGGATCAGGTGACCAAGTGGTCCGTGGTTCGGAGCATCCCGCTCAACCAGAGTCGACCCGCGCTCGGTAAGTTCATGGTGCTTACGTACACGCAGAATTCCGGTGGCGCCTTCAGCCTCATGCAAGGTAATCCCTACATCTTCATCATCGTCGCGGTGGTCGCGATCAGCGCGCTGATCTTTGCGTACGTCAAGTATCAGCAGAATAATCTGCCCATGAGCGCTGCACTCGCGTTGGCGTTGGGTGGAGCGACCGGCAACTTGATCGACCGTCTGCGCTATGGATATGTGGTCGATTTCTTCGACTTCCATGGGGGGACAGACAGAAATCTCTTCCCGATTTTCAACGTGGCGGATTCAGCAATTTCTGTGGGGATTATCCTGCTTATGGGGATGTTGCTGTTTTCGAAAGAACCCAAAAAGCCCGAACCAGAAGCAGTTTCAGACCCTGGGTCGGTGGATACTCAGACCCCGTAGATTCGTTCGCCGTTTTCGTGCCAGATGCGATGCTGGTCTTCTATTGTCCATCCGGATGTGATTTCTGCCAGGGCATCAATCCAGCGGGATAGACTGGCTTGCAGGGTACAAACGGGCCAGTCTCCACCGAATAGCACTCGATCTATGCCGAAAGCCTCCACGCACTTCTCCACGTAGGGACTCAAATCAACCGACTTCCAGGCAGCATCCTTTGCCGTCACCACGATTCCTGAAATCTTGCAAGCTACGTTTGACCGTTTTGCAATGTCCTCAATCCCGGAAAGCCAGATCGCTCGCTCTTTCGAAGTGTCCTGCCATGTGATATCAGCATTTCCGCAGTGATCGAGGATGAATTGTGTGTGCGGACATAAATCAGCGAGGGCTGCGGCGTAAGCCAATTCGGACGGTTTGATGCAGATATCGAAAGTCAATCCCAACTGACCGAGTAGCTGGACACCATTCACAAAGTCAGGAGTTGTGCAGAATCCTGTTGGCGCTCCTGCATGAAGTACCTGCCGCATGCCACGGATTTCTGGGAATTGCGACCATTTTTCCGTGTATGTGGGGAAATCTGGATCGGCAGGTCGGCAGCCAATGATGGCGCCACCCATTGGGTTTGACGGGGAATTGCAGAGTGCGAGGACTGAGACTGCCTCTTTGTCCAGATCCGCCGGGTCGACATCGACTTCCATGTAGAGGGTTTTGGCGATGTTGTATCCGGCAGTCGCGGCGGCGTAGTCAGCGAGTAAGAAGTTTCGATTAAGCGGCGGATTGCTATCGACCCAAGGGAGACGTAGCTCGCGAAGGTCCCATAGATGTTGATGCGTATCGAAAATGGGAACCTGCATCGGTCTGACTATTTGATCATTTCGAGGATGAGCTTGAATTCCAGCGTACCTGCTTCACCGAGGAGTTCAAACATCGCCATCTCTGTGCTCGAAATCAAGGCTCCGGCTTGCTCCATGCGCGCCAATCCAATCTCCCAGTTGGCTTCGGTTCGAGAGCCAACGGCATCGGCAATCACGTGAACCTGATATCCAAGGGACATGAGGTCGAGCGTCGTCTGCATGATGCAGATATGTGTCTCCACGCCGCAGATGAGTATCTGTTTTCGACCCGATCGGCGGACTTCAGAGTGAACGGCATCATCGTTCATTGAGCTAAACGTGAGTTTATCGAAGGGGATGAAGTCGCCACGCAAGGGTTGCGAAATCTCAGGGATAGTGTTGCCGAGTCGCGGTGTGTTCTGTTGAGTTAGAACTATAGGCAACCTCAGCACTGGCGAAGCCAGCACCATAGTGGTTGCGTTTTTAATAACACGATCACGCTGGTAAATGTTGCGCAGGAACGGTTCCTGCATATCCGTGATGAGTAGAAGAGTATCTTCAGCGCGAAGGTGCGTGGCGTGTCGACTGGAACGAGGCAGGGGCAACGTTATCTCCTTGGTCCCTGATTATATTCCCGAACAGGCTATTCGGTCAAGCACTCCTACGGTTTCAAGAATCTTTGACAAGAATATCTCATACAGAATCGAATTTGGTTGATGCATTTCTACGATGGATTAATCCAGTGGTAATGGTCGCGAGAATTAGCAAAATGCTTGCGCTAAAGCACGCCAGACCGATCATCCAACCGCCGAGCGAGTAGAGAGTCCGGAATCGTTCACGCCCGATGGTGCCGGTGAGGGTGGTCGCATCGGTCGTATTTACTGCAATCATCTGTTGGCCGTCCGGTGCGACAAAACTCGTTCCGCCGGCCACATCGGCACGGGCGATCCATCTGCCATTCTCGGCAGCCCGAAGCTGGAACATCAGTCGATGCTGTTCTCGTTGTACCGGACCCCATTCGCCCGGGTCCATGGACGGAACCAAAAGCACCTCCGCACCTTGCTGAACGAGGCTGCGTGCCACTTCGGGGAAATCGAAGTCAAAGCATATCGCCACACCTAACTTCCCGAGAGTGGTAGTGATTGGTGATTTGCGTTTGGATGCGATGCCATCTTTGATAAAGTGAACCGGGTGGTTCTTCTCGGCAAATCCTACTTCGTTGCCCGACGGGTCGAGCAGGTAGGCGGTGTTTTGGAAGGTTTCGCCAACGGTCCGTTTGGCTCCAAAAAGGACGAAAGTATTTGCTGATTTGGCAACGGACACCGGTAAGTCCCAATCTTTGGGCCGGGATTTGGGGTCTTCCAGAAACGAATACTCGGGCCAGATGACTACGTCGACTGGCTCGTCACCTGGTTTATGTGACAACGTTACCATCTCGTTCGGATCGTTGGGGTTCTGAACCAGGCGCACAGCAATGGGATTATTGGGCTGAGGCAGATCGGAGGGGAAGCTGAGAATTATGATCCATCCAATCATCCCGATTGCGATCAGGGATGTTCGACCCGCAATCGACTTGAGCTGAATTATTCCCGCCGCATAGAGGACGATGAGGAATGTAATCCCATACCCTCCTACGATTGCCGCAACGTTACCGATTATCGGAGCGCCCATCCCGGCCAGAGCAAGCTGGTTCCACCCGAACGCGAGATAGAACTGCTCCGAACGGTAGTAATCGACGCCGACCCAGAGAATCGGTACGATGACTACGGCCGGAATTCGCGGGAACGTTCGAGTAACGAACGAAAGGAGAGCTCCAAATATTCCTGGAAACAACGCGCAGATTGCAATCAGAGAGATCGACGCGGCCCCGAACAAGTTACTTAACCAGAAAAGAGTTGCGCCGAAGAAAACAAGTCCGGTCAGCGTGCCAAGATAAAATGCATGTTTAGGCTTACACCGTAAAATGGTCTTAATTAGAAGCGCAACGCCTATCGGAAGTGCAATCGGGTTGTGGTAAGGCGGGAACGCCGCCGCCATGACGGATCCGGCAATGATTGCGTGAAGAATTGGAGATCGGAATATCTGTTTAAGCATTAAAGGCATCCATGGCCGAGAGCGTCACTCGCCGACGGAGTCGACGAAGTGCTTCTGTATCCAGCTTCCAACCACGCCGCGAGCCTTGTCCGGAGCTTCCAGATGAGAACCGTCGATCTCACGAAAAGTATGGCGGTCGCCGGCACGTTCGGCCATCTCTTGCAGCCGGCTCGCTTTGACCAGAACATCTCCTCGGGCTGCAATAAAGAGGGTAGGGATATGCTGCAGATTGTCGACCGCTGGCACCAGTTCGCCGAGTTTGCGCAGCCAGACTATCGGTTCCATGCCTTCTACATAATCTGAACGCATGGCGAGCATGGCCTCACCGGCAGGTTGGCGAAATCCTGCGCCAGGATCGGGTCCTGCCGCGATCACCACCACGCCGATTGCATTGGCAGTCAATGCTCCGGCCATGCTAAGAATTCCACCCATGGAGTGTCCGATCAAAAGAACCTGATCCGTTTCAAACTGGTTGCGAGCGGATTCTACAGCGTTCTGCAGGTCCACCAGAACTGAAACGTGCGAGTCGAGGACTCCACCAGTGCTCCCCAGTTTGTGACCTCGAGCATCGAAGGTCAGGCAGCGCGTTCCCTTTGTCGCGAGATACGCTGCCAGCAGGTCGACGCTCTCTTTGGAGGCAGTGAACCCATGCGAGACAACTGCACAGATTCCGTTATGACTGTCGCCTTCGTAAGTGAGGCCACACAGATTCACGTATTGAGATGGAATGGAAACCCGGGTTAACTTCATTCTGGATTTCTTAAACCGCCTGCCGCGGACTGGGAACTCTCGGTCAACCGTTTGAGGGTCGCTCGGCGAACGGCATCCGTCTGTGCGGTGAGGGTGTAAAACATAGCTTCGCGGAATAGTCGTTGCGCTGTGTGGCTGCGCATATTCGCGCCTCCGCTGGATGCAGTCAGAGCGCAGTGGGCTGCTCGAACTCCCATCTCAATGCAGCGCGCCCGAACGGAAAGGGCGTTGTCAAGATAGTCAGATAGCTGGGAGTTTTCTCGCCAGAAGTCGACCGCCTGTCGCGCTAGGTCGAGTTCTGCCTCGACTGCTTGAACTGCAGCAAGAACTTCCCCAGAGTTGCTCTTCTCGTAATTTTTGCGAAGTAAACGAATGGCGGCAGTCGTCATTCCAAAGATTTGAGAGGTGACGCTCAGGACGGCCAGACTGTCCGACTCCTGCATGGTTTCAGGAGAGATAACTTTGACGGTTCGATCCCGCGGAACGAACAATTCATGGCAGTTCAAGCTGACCGTGCCGGTGGCGTTCATTGCAGCTAACTCCATGGGAGGAGTTGCGGTAAGTGCTTCACCCTGTTTTAGTGGAATGACCACGTACACGTAATTTCCGTCAGGCAAAGTCCCAGCAATCAAAACGTCCGTCATCACACCCCAACCCGTGAACCAGGCCGCCGAGCCGTCGAAAATATATCCATCGGCCGATTGTGAAACTCTTAATATTGGGGGACCAGGTCGACGCACGTGCGCAAATGCAACTCCAACAATTCGTTTGCCAGAGGCAAATACAGGGAGGAGTTCAGATTTCAGGGACTCGTTTTTACCGGCCGCGATGAGGGTGCATGCGCTCTGGTGCTGTCCTTGAATGAAAGTGGTGGTGCCGCAGGCCGCAGAGAGTATCTCCGTGTACTTGCGGACTACAGAGGCAGGTGCGCCGATTCCCCCGCATTCGCGGGAGGTTGTCAGTCCAAGAAGCCCATTTTCTGCTAACAATTGAATATTTTCGACCGGAGGACTGACGGCCTGATCGACATCATTGGC
>JBDUAM010000525.1:0-3591 GCA_040004655.1 Chthonomonadales bacterium
CCCGCGAAAGATCAGCTTCAGTCATCATACGCACGCGACTTGCCAGTAGTTTACCGCTTTCCACAACTGCCTGTTGCATCGCTTCCACAGACTCGAATGGCACTGGATTTTCTCCGTTGGATGGAGCTCCGGTATCCGGTTGACCAGACGCCAAAAGATTCGCGATTCGGATGTTCACTTTGATCACTTCGTCGACCATGGATAAAATCGTTCGACCAGCCGACTCAGGGTACAGGTCCGGCGTCCAGTCCAGTTTATCTGCCGATGTTGAACCGATGAAACTGGCGAATGAATCGGATATTCGCTCCACGCGGCGTGCTTGAAATTCCTGTGCGGTCAAACGTTTCTCCGTAAGTTACATTCTGAAGACGCCAAATGTCGTCTCCTCGATGGGTGCGTTGTACGCGGCGCTGATACCCAGGCCGATGGCCATTCGAGTGTCGGCAGGGTCAAGGATGCCGTCGTCCCACAGGCGGGCAGTACTGTAGTATGGGCTGCCTTCTTCTTCATAGGTTGCCAGGGTAGGCGCTTTGAATTCGCCCTGTTCTTCGGGCGTCATCATCTTGCCTTGCTTCTCCATCTGATCCATTTTTACGGTGAGGAGAACGTTTGCAGCCTGTTCTCCACCCATCACGGAAATCCGCGCGTTGGGCCACATCCACATTTGTCGAGGGCCAAATGCCCGTCCGCACATTCCGTAATTACCTGCGCCAAAACTTCCGCCAACGACCACAGTAAACTTGGGGACTCGTGCATTGGAGACGGCCATCACTAATTTGGCACCGTGCTTGGCGATTCCCTCGTGTTCTGCCTGCTTACCCACCATGAAGCCAGTGATGTTCTGCAAAAAGACAATTGGGATTTTTCGCTGGCAGCAGAGTTCCACAAAGTGCGAGCCCTTGAGCGCGCTTTCGGAGAATAGGATTCCATTGTTGGCGATGATGCCGACCTGAAAACCCATCCATCTCGCGAATCCGCAGATCATGGACGAGCCGTAGAGCGCCTTGAATTCGTGGAATTTACTCCCGTCGACCAACCGGGCAATAATCTCGCGAATATCGAAAGGTTGCTTCAAATCCTGTGGCAGGATGGAATAAATTTCCTCCGCAGGGTAGAGCGGTTCTTCGGGTTCCGCCATGTCTTGCGGCAGCAATTTTGATCCGCCAAGACCCTCTACAATTTCTCGCACGATTCGTATGGCTTCGGACTCATCTTCGGCGAAATAATCTGCGACTCCGCTGATTCGAGTGTGCGTATCTGCGCCACCGAGTTCCTCCGCCGAGACGAATTCTCCGGTCGCCGCTTTGACGAGCGGTGGACCACCAAGAAAGATGGTCCCGTTGCCTTTGACGATCACCGTTTGGTCCGACATGGCTGGAACATATGCTCCACCAGCCGTACAGGAGCCGAGAACCGCGGAAATCTGGGGAATTCGCTGAGCGCTCATCTGCGCCTGGTTGAAGAAAATGCGGCCGAAATGCTCTTTGTCGGGAAATACTTCACTTTGCAACGGAAGGTAGGCGCCACCGGAGTCGACGAGGTAGATGCAGGGAAGCCTATTCTCCGCAGCAATTTCCTGCGCTCGGAGGTGCTTCTTGACAGTGAGCGGGAAGTACGTTCCACCTTTTACCGTGGCATCGTTCGCGACGATCATGCACTCTCGACCGTGGATGCTGCCTATCCCGGAGACAATCCCCGCGCCTGGTGCATCGTTGTTATACATGTCGTATGCAGCGAGGGCGCTGAATTCGAGGAATGGGGAACCGGGATCAAGCAATTGGTGGATGCGTTCTCGGGGCAGCATTTTGTTACGGGACTTGTGTTTGGCGATGATCTCTTCGCCGCCACCGAGTTGAGCCTGTGCGACACGTGATTTGAGCTCCGCCGCGAGGGACTTGTGGTGCGCGGAATTCTTGTATGCCGCTGGAGATTCGAGGTCGAGTTGGGATTCGATGGGTTGCAAAGCGTCGTCCTATTTCGGAATAGTGACCTATTCTATTGACGCTGGGGCAAATCCTGCGATGGTCCGGTCAGCAACGTCTATAGTCGAATGTAGATTGCGACCAGTACTGTTACAACCATTAGGCTGTCAAAACGATCCAGAACTCCGCCGTGCCCGGGTAGCAGTCTACCAAAGTCTTTGGTTCCAAGTCGGCGCTTGATGGCTGATTCAAGTAGATCGCCTGCCTGTCCAAAGATTGCGGCAATGGCGCCGATGATGGCGCCAGACCCGGTATTGTGAAGCATAAGATAACCGAACAGAGTACCGAATAGTGTCCCTGCAACTGCGCCACCGATGGCGCCCTCGACAGTTTTGTTCGGGCTGATGGTCGGAGCGAGTTTGGTTTTGCCGAATGCATGCCCTGCGAAGAAGGCAAAGCTGTCAGTCGCCCACACCGAGAACACCGTAAGTAGGAAGATTCGGTCTGCGGCAGGTGGAAATCCTGAGACCAGAAATCTGCTTGTCGGTATTCGAATGATGTATAAACCTGCCAGCAGCAGGGGGTAGAGAAAGAAGAGGATTTGCAGAAGAAGCGGAACTTGCTTTTCTGATTTTTGAATACCTGCAAACATCTCCAGAAACGCGACCACCATCAGCAGGTTGACGACAACTACGAAGACCGGCAAAGGCGAAAGGGTCACTGCAATGAATATCGGTATCCCAATGAGAGCAGTTATCCACCGCTGCTTCATGCGCTGGCACCGTCGAGTTCAAGTTGGCGTGCTTTGACTTCTTCGGCCGCGACGTTCATATTGATGGACAAGAGTACTGCTAACCCGATAAACATACTGAAGGCGCAGACAATGAAGATGCTGCGGAAATTCCCACTGTTCATCATCTGGCCGACCACTACCACCGTGATTGGTTGGGCGATGCTTAAAGCAACTGTTTGCAATCCGGTGTACAGTCCAACTTCATCACGAGGAATCAGTTGGGTCATCAAAGGATAGGCGGCCGCGCTCTGGGCGGCATTGCCAATTCCGGCAAGCGCCATCACAAGCGCGATCTGGCTTAGAGTGACGACGAATATTCCCAAAATGGAGGCGGTAGCAATGAGAACAATACCAATGATCAATACTCGGCGCGACCCGATTTTGTCTGCTATCCAGCCAAATGGCAGGACGGCCACCGCAGTACTGATCATCAAGATCATAAACATCTGTTGCGCCTGACCATCTGTGCATTTAGTTATATGTTTCACGAAAAGCGTTAGAAAAGGCATGATCGCGCCGACCCCGATACCGTACAAGCCATAGACCATCAAACCGCGTCGAGCTTGTTCCAAGGCTCTAAGACCACGATTTGCGATGGCAAATTCCTGTTTGAAACTTCTATGTACTTTGCCATCAGAGTGAGGGGGAAGCACTGGCTCCCGAACGAATTTACAGGTGAGCAGAGTAGTCACCAACATGACCAGCGCGACAACATAGAACTTGACCGTGAGGTCCATCGGAATCATCAGGATGCTTGCCTGTCCGACTACGCCGATGAGGGTCCATGAGGCCATCACGCGGCCACGCTGGACCGGGGGAGTAATATCCGGCATGAGAGCCTGATAAGGGTCAAATGCGACGTTAAACAAAACGGTG
>JBDUAM010000096.1:0-3583 GCA_040004655.1 Chthonomonadales bacterium
GACTCGCCGGTCGGGTGGCGCGTGGTGCGTCGTCGGGACTGCCACGCGTGATGACTCTGCTATCAGAATCGGGACCGATGTCTGCTGTAGATCATGGGTGGTCGCAATAATAATCATGAGCCGGCAGTGCTAGTGTTTTCGAGCGACGCCGACAGGCACCGTTCCTTGAATGCTAGAGTCAGGTGGCTGCAACTTGTGCGGGTTCCAAAGCACAATTGTACCGCCGCGACGGGAGAGCCTGATTATGCATAACACGGTACCGCCTGCCGTACAGTCCAGCTTAGGCAAGGCTACACGGCGTATGGCTATAACCGCGGCAGGTTTTATATTGCTCGCGTTGGTCGTCGTTGGCGTTCAATTGAAAATTCGCTCTGTTACGACACAGCAAACACACCGGCTATTCGTCACGCGCACGGAAAGCGGCCTGCAGGTCAGGTGTGGTGACGATGGCCCATACATCATTACGCACCTTGTTCGTTACGGCACGCATGAGAGTGACAAGATCGTCGCATCTCTCGGTCAACCGCTTTGCATCGTGGACTCCAGCGGTTTGACCATCGGGACCAAGGAGATCAGTGCACTTCACTGGCGGTCCGGCATAACCGGAGATCTTGTGTCTGCTCCTAATGTCGGTGACGAACTGGATATTATATACGTTGACGCTCGCAGGTTGCGGGAACATAACAGCGTGCACTAGCGTGCCAGAATGCAACGACAGAGCATGTAAGACGCCTCAGGTCGTTTCGCCAACTATGCGCCGGCCACGTTTTCGATCTATAGCGCTATCGGCTCAGCTGCTTGTGCCGTGCACTCAAGGTCTCCCGTGCCGGCTATCACGCCTGGCGCAAGAGGCCAGCAAGCCGCCGATCTGTCGAAGAACAGGCGCTGCTGACCCAGATCCGTTCGGCTCACAAGGCGAGCACGGGAACCTATGGCAGTCCCCGCATCCACCGCGCTCTCAGGGCGAGTGGCAGCGTGTGCAGTCGTAAGCGGATCGCGCGCATCATGAGGAAATATCAGGTCAGCGCCCAGGTCAAGAAGCGCTTTGTCGCCACCACCGACTCAAAGCACGATCTGCCGATCGCAGAGAACCTTCTGAAGCGTAATTTCGGTGCCGAACAGAGCAATACGCGCTGGACTAGCGGGTGCCCCCTGGGCGATCACCTATGTCTGGACCAGTGAAGGCTGGCTTTATCTGGCAGCCGTGCTCGACCTGGCCTCCCGCCGCGTGGTAGCACCCGAAGGGTACCCGTCGATGAAGGCGAGCCTGGAGCGTTCTATTGTGCTGGATGCACTTCAAATGGCGCTCTCGGACTGGCAGCCGGGGCCGGGCCTTCTTTGTCATAGCGACCGAGGCAGTCGGGTACCCTCTGGGTGACGCGAGCGAAGATTATCAGAAGCTGATCACGAGCGCCCAAGCGGTATGCAGTATGAGCCGCAAGGGCAACTGTTATGACAACGCGGCGATGGAGAGCTTCTTTGCCACGCTGAAACGCGAGCTCGTGTACCGCACGATGTTTGCAACACGCGCCGAAGCCCGGGCAGCCATCTTTGAATGGATCGCCGTCTGGTACAACCGGCAGCGTCTGCATTCAGCAACCGGCTATATCAGCCCGGAAGAGTTTGAACAACAGGAACGGCGCACAGCAGCTTAACTCATTGTCAATGAAACCGGGGCAGGATCAGTTTATGGCGTACAGGTATTTGATAATTCTATTAACTCCCGTACCTCACAACCGAGGCGAATTCCGGTGCATGGTTGCACGCCTGATTCCCAGAAGCTAGAAACAGGCTATGATGCAGGCTATCCATCTATAAGCCTGAACTATGAGCGCCCACTATCCGCTACCCGTTGCCGATAAGCAATTTGCGGATCGGCTAATCGAGATCTACAAGACGAACTACGACGTCGATCTCTCTTTTGATGAAGCCAAGCAGCTCCTTGAGCAGATGATGGAGTTCATCTACCTCACCCAGATCGATCCCATCGTGTTTGACCTGGTCGGTCACTACAATGATCCGGAGCTTGCGGCTGAGGTGATGAAGGAGCTCACGCGAACAAGACAGTGGCACAAAGTGTTTGAAAATGCTACCAACTCCTCTCACATTCGTGACCGTGCAACAACGAACAAGCGTTTGCAATTTCACCCACGCCTGGCTGATCTCATCCGAGAGGGTAAAAAGACTTCAACGTGGCGCCTTGTTGACGACACGAATTTAGCTGTAGGCGATAGTATCGAGCTATGTGAGCATGGTATCGAGATGCCGTTTGCTGTAGGGACGGTTGTTAGGGTGGAAGAAAAGCCGTTTCATTCCTTAGAAGAGGCGGACTGGCAAGGGCACGAGCGGTTTGCGAGCGAGGAGGACATGTACGCCGCTTACCGCAAGTACTATGGTGCGAATGTGGGGCCGGATACTACCGTGAAGATGGTATGGTTCGAGCTCGTTTCTGAGTAGGGGTAGTGACATGTTCAAGTGGGTTCAGCCTTAGATTGAGGAGAACGAAGGTTTTGGAAAATACAGTCCTCCGTATGCTACCAGCCTGAAAATATCGTCGAGCGTTTCCCAGCTGTACAGGTGTTCGAACTCTTTCCCGCCTATCCAGCCAGAACAAAAAAGATCACTGCGATGTGGTCTTTTTTGTTCTGTGTGGTAATGTGAGAGGGATTCGAGTACCTCCAGCCGTGAGGCGCTGTCTGCAAGACTATAACCGAATCCCTACCGTTAAATTATATTAATCCCCAGCCAAGTGGGACTGACATTGCAAAGTCGGTCCTTTTTGTGTTGTGAGAGCGAATTTTCGGAGGTTCGAATTCCTCGACTTTCGGGGTGTTTTCACGCTGCATATAGGCAAGAAGCGGGTTGACCTCAATATAGACACAGCCTTCATTAAAGAGGTAACGGACGCCCAGGCTCTTCGCTATCTCGCGCCGCCGTGCCGTATCTCCCTTAAGAAACTCCTCCCGAGCGCGTAATCGGAACTCGATGGCATTACTCACGACCTGACGGGTGTGGGCCATACGCTCCTCCTGCTTGGCGATTTCTTTGCCGATTGAGTTCTGACTGACTTGCAGTTCATGCTGCTTTGCACGGTATCGGTCGTCTTCAATAAGCTGGCGCATCCGCATCTCGACCAGTTCATTGAGCAGCCGCTCGTTATCAAAGCGGGAGCGCAGCAGCTGGTGATAGCAGGTTTCCTGGCTTCGGAATTCGCGGGTGATCCATTGCTCCAGCGCTTCCTGAATAATCGCAGTCACTTCAGGAACGATCGTAATGCGGCGCAGGCAGTCATCAATCTGCTCTTCGAGGAAGTCTTCCCGGATGCCCTTCTTGTTACACTTACCGTCGATGTTGTTGCAGTGGTAGTAGACCCAGTCGCCTCTGTTGAGGTGGCCCGAATGTCGATCCGCACTAATTGCCCGGCCACAGCGAGCGCATTTTACAAGACCGCGATAGGCAAAGGTGTGCTTCCCGTAATGGGGTTTGCCAATTTGTCGGCGAATTATCTGCTGAACCTGGTTGAATTCTTCCATAGACACCATCGCTGGGTGCCGGCCTTTGTAGAGCTTGCCGCCGTGCATGA
>JBDUAM010000579.1:0-3572 GCA_040004655.1 Chthonomonadales bacterium
ATCTGCCGTTCCCGCTGCTCGCCGATGTGGATCATGCCCTGGCGGATGCCTATGGCGTCTGGGTAGAGAAGAGTATGTACGGTAAAAAGTATATGGGAATCGAACGGTCTACATTCCTGATTGATGGAGCCGGCGTGATTAAGAAGATATGGTCCAAGGTGAAAGTTGAGGGACATGTGGACGAAGTGATCGCCGCACTGTAGACTGCGGGGGAATTCCGCCCCTGATATCGAGGTGGGATTCCTGTTATAATAGCCACATGACACTTATTGAGCTAATTGCTGCCCTTCTGATTTTGGGCGGGGTGATTGTCGGTTTTTTTACCGGCCTGGGTCGTGGGCACTCCCTGCTCACCGCGATTGCTGGCGCCTTTGCCGGCGGCGTGGCTGCCTTAATTCTTTATATGTTGTTTATGATATCAATCGCCGCTTGCCTCTGGCTCTATTTCAAAATCAAGGGTGAAAACCCCTTTGATGAAGAGGGCGACCCCAAGCTTGAAATCGACCCTGAATACAAGCATGAAACGTAACCTAACTCGCTTTTTCTCTACTTATTGACACAAAATTCAGGCATTTTTGCCAGAAAAATACACGATTTTGGGCCCATTTTGGAGAAAAACTTACAAGCCAAAAATTGCACAATTGAGCGTGATTTTACGTTAAATTGCCGAGAAATGCGCGAAAGTATAGTAATCTCACAACAGAAAAGTAAAGTATTCTCACAGCGTAAAAGTATGGTAAACTCACAGCAGAAAAGTAAAGTATTTCCACGGACCTATTTTGAGAGGCTATTTGTGCCATGCCGAACCCAAACGAACTTCTGGCGAGATCGCTGGAACGAATTCAGACTGAGCAAAACAGAGGCGTAGTTCGCGCAGAAGCTCTGGGGCGTACGCACACCAGTCGACTCCTCAAGGCTGGATTCATCAAGCCCATCATCAATGGGTGGTACTACCTGAGCGACCCTGCCGACCAACAGGGGCGCACCACGTGGTTCACCGTCTACTGGAGCTTTCTGCGACAGTACTTGCCCGAACGATTCGGTGCGCAGTACTGCCTCTCGGCTCGCCAATCCCTGCTGCTGCATACGGGGTCCACCGTGGTCCCAGAGCAGCTTATTGTCATCACCAAACAGGCGGTTTCCCAGAAGATCGATCTCATCGAGGGCGTCTCCCTGCTGATGTACCACGAGAAATCGGGATTCCCGGAGCAGTTCGCGGAGTTGAATGGCGTTCAGTGTATGAATCTGGCCGACGCACTCGTTCGGATTCCAGAATCATTCTTCCAGACCAATCCGAACGATGCCGCCATTGGATTACAGTTAATCCAGGATGCCGGGGAGTTGATCGGAATTCTGCTGGAAGGTGGGAGAAGCCATATCGCGGGTCGACTGGCCGGCGCGTTTCGGCACGTTGGGATGTATGCTGTCACCGAGCGAATTCTCACCACCATGCGCGACGTTGGATACGACGTTCGCGAATCTAATCCGTTTGAGCGGCCGGTAATTGTCTTTGGAGATATTCGACCCCGGTCGCCTTATGCTGCACGGTTGAGATCGCTCTGGGGCGTCTATCGCGAGCAGGTTGCGGCGACGGCTCCCGCCAAATGCGGACCCGTTCAGGATTTCGACCATGTCATTGCGCAGATTGAGAATGCATACCAGCGCGACGCCTATCACTCGCTTTCGATTGAGGGCTACCACGTCACGGATGACCTGATCTTTCGCGTGCGACAGGGCGACTGCAACCCGGCGGCGAGTAACTATGACAAGAATCAAGAAGATGCCCTGGCCGCGCGAGGCTACTATGAGGCGTTCACCTCTGTGCGCGAGAGCATTGAGCACATTTTGACCGGCGCTGAACCGGCTGATTTACTTCGCAAAGAACATCACGCTTGGCATCGCGCGTTGTCTGGCCCTGCAATGCGGGCCGGGATTGTCTCTGCCGTCGGTCTCTCTGGATATCGCAATCAACCCGTCTACATTCGCGGCTCACGGCATGTTCCGTTCCCGAGCACTGCCGTCCCCGATGCCATGGAGGCGTTATTTAGCCTTCTCAAAGAGGAACGGGATGTCTGGGTGCGCGCGGTTCTGGGGCACTTCTGTTTTGTCTACATTCACCCGTATCACGATGGAAATGGTCGACTCGGGCGATTTCTCATGAACGTGCTGCTGGTCGCGGGCGGGTATCCGTGGACGGTCATTGAGCTGCAAACCCGCACGCGGTATATGTCAGGTCTTGAGTCGGCCTCGGCCGGCGGGGATGCGTTGCCAATCGCGGAGTTTATTTCAGAGTGCGTGGCTGAGACAATTCGGTCGTTGGACCTCACGAACCAATAGGCAGTCACCCATTGCTGCGATTGCCTGTTTTGGGTTTGCTGTACTTATAGTAAGTCGTCTCATTTTATATTGACACACAGGGCATCTGCTTTGTCGTAGGCATAGGTTCCAATACCAGAGATATTTTAAGCCACAATTCTCCGACCGAATGTGCCAATGTTTCAAGTGTAGTTGCCTCAGCTGGGCTTAAACTTCTTCGAGAGGCGAGCAATGATTTACGGCAAATCTGAAAGAGTAGGCAGGAAGGACTATGTTTGTTTGCGCTCCCGGCTCTTTTTGCTGACGTTTGCCTGCTTATATTTACTGCGCTCGTAATGTATCGCAAAAGCATCGAATTCATCCACGTGTCGATAAGGCTTTCCACTATAGGCTCCAAATCCGGGGATAATCTCGATTTTGCCGTCGTCAGAAATTTTCAACGGCCATGTTTCCAAATCACTGGGTATTGGAATTCTCAGATAGCCAGGAGTCCCGGGATTTTAAAACTCTTTTGATTTTACGATCTTAAATACATAACGGTTAACTACATAACAAATAGGCTCAAAGTTCCAATCGAATTCATACTTTGAATTCGGTTTCATTTTAGAAACAGCTTCTCGAAGATCAGAAGTATTTAGTTGATTGAAGCTTATCAGGAGTTTTTGCAGTTTGTCCCTATCACGCTTATGTTTCTTACTGTTGGGCGAAAAGGCATCGTCCCCATCGAAATGACTCGTCAAATACAGGCACTTGGATATTGCTTTCTGATCCCGTTTAGTCGGGATGTTTGATTTCACCTGTGTCAACACTGGATTGCCTTTCAATGACATAGGCACCTCTCGGATTCTATCTTCTGGTCTTGCCAGCGTAACAAATGCCATTAGCGCAAGAGCCGTCCAACCTGTAACTACCACACCTATCCGTTTCAATCTCTCCTCCGTACTCGATTTGCCGAATTCCGAATGCTTCACTATAGAAAGTTGCCTCATTTTATGTTGGCACACAGGGCTAACCTAATCGTGCACAATTTGCACATAGGTCCAATGCTTGTCCATTTGATCTAAAACATACACTTCTTCCCAAATGATTGTCGTGAGGCGCCTCATGGGACTGTGATAAGTCTGTAACAGGCAGTTGAGAATAAAGGAATCCATTGCCCTTTCCGATACCTGACGCGATGGGAAAGAGTACAGTCGGTTCATCGTGAACGCGGGTAACATAGACACTATCACCGTCACCAAATTTCCAAAACCATG
>JBDUAM010000307.1:0-12054 GCA_040004655.1 Chthonomonadales bacterium
TCACCCGTGAGAGAGACCATGAGGGCGGCTGTGCTGTATGGGAAAGAGGATGTGCGGGTTGAGGCGATTACTCGACCAACTCCCGGCCCCGGTGAGGTTTTGCTTAGAGTCGAAGTCGCGCTCACATGCGGAACCGATGTGAAGGTTTATCGTCGAGGGTACCACGCCAAGATGATCGCGCCGCCGGTGCCGTTTGGCCATGAGTACGCAGGTGTCATTGTGGAAGTTGGTGTCGGGGTGAATGGATTTGCGATTGGCGACCGGGTTGTTGGCGCGAACTCAGCACCCTGTGACGAATGTTTCTTCTGTGCGCAGAACCAACAAGAACTCTGTGAAGACCTGCAATTCACCAATGGCGCGTATGCTGAATTCATTTTGCTGCCTGAGCGACTGGTCCGCAAAAACCTCTACCATATTCTGGATGGAGTCTCGTTTGAAGCGGCGGCCATGTCCGAACCGCTTGCATGCGTAGTGAAGGGGTTGGAGGAGACGCCTCCCATTCCCGGCGGGAGTGCTGTTGTGTTGGGCGTCGGACCGATCGGGCTCTATTTTGTGCGATTGCTCAGCATGGCGGGAATGACCGTGACGGCCGTCGGCAGGGGATGGAGTCGACTCGACGCAGCAAAAGCCGTGGGTGCGACCAACCTATTCAGCTCAAGTGAAGAGACAGATGTCGTCAGCAAAGTTCGATCACTCGCGAACGACGGGCGCGGACCCGATCTCGTGATTGAGTGTGTAGGTAGCCCGGCGACCTGGGAGATGGCGATTTCGATGGCCCGAAAAGCTGGAACAGTAAACCTGTTTGGTGGTTGCCCGAAGGAGACATTCGCGCAGCTCGACACCGGCAGGGTTCATTACGACGAGTTGACGCTAAAGGGCGCTTTCCACCATACGCCGAACACATTCCGCGAGGCGTTTCGACTACTGTGCAGTGGGGAAGTCGACGCAACCCAGTTCATTCAGCGACATGCCAATCTGAATGAAGTTCCGTCGCTGATGCGGGAGCTTTCAAGCGGTGCGAGTGTAGTGAAGGTGGCTGTACACCCAATGATTCAGGCGGCTAACCATGAGTGAAAACGCGTATCTACATGGAGTCCATTCAGAAGAGCAGGCTCGATTGGCCGAACTAAATCGGTTGACCAATGCTCCGTTTGTCGAGTTTCTGAAGCTGCCAACACATGGCACAGTACTCGAGGTCGGCAGTGGGCTGGGGCTACTCGCGGCAGACGTAGCCAGAACCTCGTCGAGCCTGGAAGTATTTGGGATTGAGCGCAGCGCAGAACAACTTGCCGCCGCTCAGGCTGGACCTCAAAATCTATTTCTGCAGCAAGGCGACGCGCACTATTTGCCGTTTGATGATAATTTTTTTGACGTAGTCTACTGTCGATATGTGTTGGAGCACCTCGCCGACCCGACCAGCGCCCTCAAGGAGATGTATCGGGTCTTGAAACCGGGCGGGCGTGTGGCGGTGCAGGAAAATGATATGTCGATGATCGGATTTGATCCCGATTGCCCGACCCTGATGCATTGGGTGGGGAAGATGATTGAAGCCCAGGCGGCGGTCGATGGCGATGCAACAGTGGGTCGCAAATTGTTCCGATTGTTAAAGCAAGCCGGGTTTTCTGGTATAGAGTTAACACTTCAACCGGAGCTCCACTGGTATGGCAGCCCGCGGTTCGACGCGTGGATTCGTAATGGCATCGATATCATTAATGGCACTTCAGTCATGATGATTGAACTCGGCAAAGTAACCCAGGTGGAGACAGATCAGGCAATCGGTGAACTCCGAGGGTTACTTTCAAATGAGGTTGGGTCCTGCGTCTTCCACTGGAATCGAGCGCAGGCAATCAAGCCTGTCGAAGTTAAAGGCGTATGATGTCCGTTTCAATATTGCCGGCAACCAAATACTCGGTCGACCGATCGTATACTCTCCCCGAAGCGCGTGAATACGCAGCTCGCCTGGCGAAGTCTCACTATGAGAACTTTCTTGTTGGCTCAATATTTGTGCCGAAAGAATTGCGCCAGCACTTCTTCAACGTCTATGCCTATTGCCGGATTTCAGATGACCTAGGCGACGAGTCCGGTGGACCCGAGAATGCTCTGCCACTTCTCAACTGGTGGCAAGAGGAGCTGGAGTCGGCGTATGCTGGCAGACCCAAGCACCCTGTGTTTGTCGCGCTGATGGAGACGAATGCGAAGTTCTCCATCCCCATGGAACCCTATTCCGACCTGTTGACTGCATTTCGTCAGGATCAAATGGTGACCCGATACGCGACGCACGTGGAGCTTTTGAATTACTGCAAGTACTCGGCGAATCCTGTTGGTCGACTGGTGCTTTACCTTTGCGGTTACTCGGATAGGCAGCGACAGGAGCTCTCTGACGCCACCTGCACCGCGTTGCAGCTCGTCAATTTCTGGCAGGATGTGGAGCGTGATTTTCGTATCGGTCGAATCTACATTCCGCAAGAAGACATGGTCAAGTTCGGCGTGTCGGAAGAGCAGATCGACAAGCGCAGGTTCGACAGCAACTTTCGAGAACTGTTGAAATTTGAATGTGACCGAACGAACCTACTCTTTCAAAAGGGTTTGGAACTGGGTCCGCTGGTGAGCAAGCGCGTGCGCAATGACATTGACATGTTCAGTCGTGGTGGTTTGGAGATCATGCGTCGAATTGTCGCGCAGGATTACGACGTGTTGACCAGTCGACCAAAGATTCCCAAAAGCCGCCAGATCGCCATTCTGGCAGGGCTATTGGTCAGTCGACTTCTGCCGGAAGGGAAATAGTTGTGTCGATTTCCCTGACTGCGAGTTATGCAAAGTGCACTCACGTCGCGAAGACGGAAGCGCGTAATTTCTACTACTCCTTCACCGTGCTTCCGCCCGAGAAGCGCGCGCAGATGTGTGCCATCTACGCCTTCATGCGCTACAGCGATGACCTCTCTGATGAGGCCGCATTGGAAGATGGCCGATCCAATCGGCTGTCAGAGTGGCGAGTTGCGCTGGATCGGGCATTTGACGGAAACTATGGTGACAGCGACATTCTACCGGCGTTCCACGACACTGCGGTGAAGTGTAATATCCCGAAAAGCCTGTTTCACGAACTGATTGATGGCGCCGAAATGTACCTGGATACCACTCGATACCAGACTTTTGAGGAGCTTTACACCTATTGCTACCGCGTCGCGAGCGTGGTCGGGTTGGTCTGCATTCGAGTCTGGGGTTACGACAATCAAGAGGCTGCCCTTGCGCCTGCGGAAGCCTGCGGAATTGCGTTTCAGTTGACCAACATCTTGCGTGACGTGAAAGAGGATGCCGAGCGGGGTCGCATTTATCTGCCGCTTGAGGATTTGCAGAAATTCGGTGTTAGCGAGGAGTCGTTGTTGCACGGCGAGGTCGACGAGAATTTTTACAAATTGATGCAATTCGAGGCAGCCCGGGCAAAAGATTATTACGAGAAGGCACTGCCATTGATTCCCATGATCGACCCCGTGAGTAGACCAACTTTCGTCGTGATGTATCGAATCTACCGTGATCTACTTACAGAGATCGAGAAGTGTGGCTACCGCGTCTTTGACAAACGTGCTAGCCTGCCGACAGCGAAGAAACTTTGGATTGTGGCGCATGCGTGGCTTGGCAGCCGAATTCGCGCCGCCGGATCAATTCGGACCTAATGGCTGCCGAAAGTCAGGCTGAAAACAGAAAAACGGTTGCCGTGATCGGCGGCGGAGTCGCGGGGATCGCGGCGTCTGCAGCCCTTTCGAATAATGGTTACTCCGTCACCCTGCTTGAGAAACGTCCGATGCTGGGTGGACGGGCTTCCAGCTGGGTCGACCAGTCGACTGGTGAAGTCCACGACGCCTGTCAGCACGGAACGATGCGCTGCTGCACAAACCTCGGCCGACTGTTCGACCTCCTTGGCGTTCACGATCAGATTCGCTATCACGACGAACTCCTCTTCAAAGACAGCGATGGTCGACGCTCGGTCATTCGCGGTTCCTGGATGCCGGCTCCGCTGCATACCTCATGGTCGTTTCTTAGATTTGGATCGCTTGGGCTCGGGGATAAGATCGCGATTGGTCGAGCTATGCTCGCCATGCTTCGAACCCCGATGACTGCCGATCTGGATGACGTCGCGGTCGACCAATGGTTTGCCAAAATGGGTCAGACCGATCGAGCAGTTCGGCGTTTCTGGGAACCGATCCTCGTGAGCGCCTGCAACGAGTCGCTGGGCAGGATTTCCTGTTACCACGCATTCAAGATCTTTCGCGATGGCTTTCTCTGTCATCCGACCGCCTATCAGTTTGGCGTGCCGAAGGTTCCACTGGGGACACTCTATACCGAACCAACGCAGCGGTACCTGCAATCACGAACGGGTACCGTCGAGCTAAAGACAACAGTAGACCGTGTAGAACACTCCGATGGCAAGATTACAGGCCTGATTCTTCAAGGCGGCGAGCGATTGGTTGCGGATCACTACGTCTCTGGGCTGCAATTCGACCTGTTGTTGAAGCTGCTGCCCGAAGAGTGGACAACCGAATCAGACTACTTCGAAAAGCTGAAGCAGATCGAATTCTCGCCGATTGTGGGTATCCACTTCTGGTTTGATAGGGTGATAGATTGTCCGGAAGCGCTCGCGCTCCTGGACCGCGAATCAGACTGGATATTCAACAAGAATCGCAATTTTGATCATGCGAATGGTGTCGGCTCGTACCTGAGTGTGGTGATTTCGGAGGCGCAGACAATTACCGCAATGGAGAGGGACGCGCTCAAGGATCTAGTACTGGAAGAAGTGCGACAAGCGTTGCCCGAAGTTCGTGAAGCAAAGGTGCTGAAATGGACCGTCTTGAAAGAGAAAAAGGCGACCTTCTCACCCAAGCCTGGAATTGAGAAACTGAGGCCGTCGCAACGCAGCCCGATCAAAAACCTGTTCGTTGCGGGGGAGTGGACCGACACCGGTTGGCCATCTACTATGGAAGGCGCAGCGAGGAGTGGATTTCTGGCAGCAGAAGAGGTTATGCGCGCAGATGGTCGACCAACGACGCTGCTCGCACCAGATTTGCCTGTGAGTGGCCTGGCAAAGTGGCTGCGTCGTTAAGATTTGGTTGGTGGGTTACGGTAATTGAATCCAACCCTGACGAGCAATAGTCCGAGTATCAAATAGGCTATCAATGCCGACGTGTTTGAGTTTCGGGAATGGTCAAACAGGATTCCGAACAGGCCGGCGAACGCCCAGATGGCTCCCAGAATGATCAGCAGCGTCCCCCAGATTTTGCGTGATGGTCTCATAGGCCAAAAGATGTTCAGAATTGGTGGAAGAATCGTCTTACAGAGAGTAAACTTGAAGTATCCCAAGCGGACTACAGATTTGGGACCATTACAAGTGTGGCACGAATCCTCGTGCTCTCCATCCATCATCATCCCAGACTCAATTTGAAACGGGTAACAAGGCCACCGTTTCGAGCGACTTTGGGTTATGATGGGTACACCCTACACTCAAAAGGAGTTCAAAGATGTTGAATGTTCGAACCCTCCTCTGCGCGACAGCTCTTTCCATTGCTGCTATCGGAGCGAGCTCTGCGGAAACCACACCGCTCACCCTGACCGGACTTGCGAAGTTTAACAACATTAAGGCGGCGCAGGCAGCCCCTATGGTCCCGTTCACGGTTCACGCAGGAGCCATGGTCACCCCGCGCGGCGCTCTGCTCGCCGGTGGAGACATTGACCTTCCATCCGTTACCCTTGGCAAGGGATTCACGGGTCGATTAGACGTAGATGCAATCTTCAAGGCAAACTTCGGTGGCGTAAATACGCTGACCCTCGTGACAATTGATCAGATCTCGTCTACCACGGATGGTATCTCTGGTCACAACGTCTACTACGGCGGCGGCCTGGGAGCAGTCTTTGGCGGCGGCACCAAGTTTGATGGCAAGTTGATTCTCGGCACGGAACTCACCAAGAGATTCAGCGCCGAAGTCAACGTTCACTTTAGCAGCAGCAAGACGCTTGTATGCCTGCTAACTCGTATCCATATCTGACATTCTGGTAGATATGCGCCGGGCGACCGCATTGGTCGCCCGGTTTTTTTGTGTGAGTGGTTGTAACCAGATGCGCAGTCAATGACTTTATTTCTATTCACTAATCGTTGGTTTGCAGGTATTGTCTAATAACAATTTGTCACTATATTGACGTAGTTTTCGTCTCATTGTAGTAATCATTGTGTCCCCGAAAGCCTATGAACAGAGAGTGGAATCGTCGGGTAGTTCCACGGCAAACCCGACCACATAACAGATTGTTGTTCGTATTACTCTTCGTCTTAACGGCCGTTTGCGCCGTCGCAGCCATTCGTCAGGCCACCATACTAAAAGTTGGAAAGCAGCCAGACGGGTCCTTTATCGTTAGCACCGAGCAGCACATCGAAGGGGGAGCCATGACCATTGGCGCCCGACCCATCGACATGGCCTACCGTCCTGGCGGGGGTCTTCTGGCTGTCTTGTGCCACCACAGCGTTGTCCTCGCCACCAAAGAAGGCGTCCAAATGCGGTCGTTTGCCTGGCTCGGACATGGCGCGGGATTTCGCGGAATCACCTGGTCCCCAGACGGCAATCGACTATTTGCATCCGTTGCAGATGGATATGTGCAGGAAATGGCACTCGCTGATGGTCGCCTGGTTCTTGTCCGGCGGATTCGAGTAAAACCTCTGGGCGATTATCACAATCCACGCCCGGGCGGAATGGTTATCTCTAAGGACGGGCACAGTCTTTTTGTCGCTCTATGTGATCGAAATTCTGTTGTGGAAATTGACCTGACGACAGACCGCCGCATTCGGGAATTCAACGTACAGAACCTGCCATTTGAGATCAAGCTCAGCGATGACGAAAAGACCCTCGTAGTAACAAACTGGGGTGGTCGCAAAGTGACCGATGATGATGAGAGGGGCGAGACGGGGAATGCTACCATCGCGATTGACAGTCGCGGCGCTGCTGCATCTGGAACGGTGAGCCTCATCGATCGGGAGACTGGTGATTCAACGAATATAGATGTTGGCCTTCATCCAACGGCCATTGGAATTCGTGGCGACAATGCCTATATCACGAACTCGGGCAGCGATAGCATATCGGTAATTGATCTCGCAAGTGAGAGTCTGGTGCGCACCATGCCAATTAGGTATGGTTCCATGAATTTTTTCGGCAGCATGCCTTGCGCTATCGCCATAAAAGGCAACACTGGTTACATTTGCGACGGTGGGGACAATGCCGTTTGTGAGATGGATCTGGATACTGGTCGCGTTCGAGGATTTCGCCCGGTAGGGTACTTCCCGATCGCCATTGCAATTAGCCGCACGGGCAAACTAATTGTCTTGAATACCAAGGGTAATGGATCTGTCACTCGAACTCAAAGAGGGTTGCCAGGAAACGTACATGATTTTGAAGGCACAATCTCCATGGTCGATCTTACTCAAGATTTGAAAGCTGCGACATTAAGGGTAAGCGCGGGGAATGGATGGACCAGGGACCGAACGGCCCTCAATCCACCCCTTAAAGTCTATCGTGGAGCCATAAAACATGTTATCTACGTGATAAAAGAGAACAGGAGCTATGACGAAGTATTGGGAGACATCCCAACGGGAAATGGCGACCCCAAACTCTGTTTTCTCGGAGAGAATATTACTCCCAACCACCATGCTATTGCCCGCGAGTTCACACTGTTCGACAATGCGTACGCAACTGGAACAAATAGTGCAGATGGCCACCAATGGTGTACGCAGGCGCTTGCAAATGACTATATAGAACACTTCTATTCAGGGTATCGAGCTATAGCATTTGACGGTGCGTGTTCTATGGCAATTTCGAATTCAGGATGCATATGGGATGCCGCTCTAAAGAAGGGCCGAAAGATTCGGGTTTACGGAGAATTCTGCGACTCCCGACTTGCAACGTTTAATCCACCTGTGCGCCGCTGGACTGATATATGGAATGATCGGATAAGTGGAAAGCACGCTATCACTGCCCGCTCCAAAACCCGGATCGCGGCACTGAAACCATTCATTAATTCGAAGGTAGTCTGCTGGCCGCTACTGCAATCTGATCAGGAACGAGCGGACCAGTTTATTGCTGAATACTCAAAATTTAGCAAGGCAGATAGAGTGCCGAATCTGATGATCATGACGCTGCCTTGTGATCATACAGAGGGACGTAACCCCTATTATCCCACACCTAAAGCAATGGTTGCGGATAACGACTATGCCCTGGGTCGCATATTTGAGGCGGTATCGAAAAGTCCACAGTGGAAAGAGACCTGCATCATGGTGATTGAAGACGACGCTCAATTTGGCCGAGATCACGTGGATGGTCACCGAACTGTATTCTATGCCTTGAGCCCCTATACCAGGCGGGGACATGTTGACAAAGAGCTGTGCAATACCGTATCGATGGTCCGATCAATTGAGTTAATGCTTGGGCTCGATCCAATGAATCGATTTGATGCTGTCACGCCACCACTTGCTGATTGCTTTACTAACACGCCAAATCTTGCTCCTTACACGGCATTCCCTAACAGGATTCCGCTGGATCAAATGAACTTGCCATTATATGGCTTAAAAGGCGAAGAGCGTCGACTTACGGAGGAATCGATGGCGCTTGACTGGTCGGACATAGATAGGCCAGACCCGAAGATGTTGTCGCGAATTCTGTGGGCCAGTAGATAATCATCTCAAAGAGCATGAAATTGCAAACTATTTTGTTGCGGGTAAAGGCTTTTGAGTAGATCTCACTTGCGACGTAACATCTATGTAATCAAATGGGTTGTAGGCCGTAGAGTAGTAACTCTTGTCAGGAAGCAACGGGAGATTAGCGCCAAAGAGATCGTGGAGTATTACTCGGAACGAGTTGATGGGAGTAATTGTGTTGTAAAGGTCTTTTAGGATTTTGCCGGGCACGTTGTACGCATTTAAGATGGAGAATGGTTCGCGCAGATCGGTATTCTTAATATTCGCCCAATCGAGGTTCATCCGCGAGCCGTGATCGCCTTGAACAATGATAATAGGTGTGTGCCGAGACAGCTTCTTAATCTGGTCAAGCGCTTTTATTACCCTGATATTTACATATTTCAGTTGATTTGAATAACCCTTAATGTAATCCTCCCTGCTGAGCGACTCAAGAAGCCACGAGCCATCAGAGAGATTTAATGGTCCATGAGGGTAGACCGACTCGCCATTTGCACCAAGTACGAACGGAGGATGGGGTGCGAGTACGTGTGCAAAGACAAATTTTGGTCCCAGAATCTTTGCCACCTTATCAAGCTCATTAAATGCGCCAATAAGCTTGTCCCGGTGTTCGTCGTATTTCGGAGTCGCCGTAGAAGGGGCCGATTCAAGTGGCGTCAAGCCCATAGCTTCGTCCTCAAAGAGCGCTGATTCTCCTGATACATTCAGCTCAACATCAGCTGTGTCCACTCGGGTCGCCCCAACGCCAGACCCGATGTGAATGTATTTGTACCCTTTCTTAGACAGGTAGTTAATAACCTTATTGTCATCTAGAAGTTGGCGTGCTTTTTCGTTCCCGTCGTTGGGTGTAATGTGCGCGTCGATCAGTTTGTCGAGGTAGTTGTAATTGAGAGCGCTGGCAATGCAGAGAGGCGTCTGATCATAATTCGCACCACTACGATCTGCAATGTAAAACCCACGTTGTTTTAGCGCCTTCAAGAACGGCCTGTTGTCGAGATGGTAATACTCAGCGAGTCGATCGGAGCGACCATAGGCATCGAGAATAATGTAATAGATATCTGGCAACTTTTCCGCTTCAAGCTTAGAAATCTTCGCCACACTTCGGTGGGAAACAGTTTTGATGACAGAATTACCTGAATCGGATGACCCATTTGAGGCGACCGATTCAGGCTTGTGAAATGTGCTCAAACCGATTGACCATAAAGATGGCAGTATCAAGACGAAAGCAAAAAAGTTGAGTACTCGATTGAAGTCGTACAATGTCCTTCGCGTTCTAATGATTGGAATTGTCACCAAAACCAACGCGAAGAGGCAAATAGCGCCGCTCATCCAGTGTAGAGAGACTGGCAAAAGGTTTTGCAAATGGCCATAAAAAAAGAAGAGAACAATGACGAGCGAAGCCTCGCCAGCACCTTTCAAATTCTGTTTCGTTAGTAACCAAGTGACACACCAGACAATTACGGTTCCCAAAACAGAGTAGACCAGCGGGCCAATAACTTCTCTTAACTCAATCTGCGAGAAATTGCGAGAATATAGAAGCAGGATTGGGAAAACCGCAAAAAGAATGGGGTGAAAGGGAATTGGCGGTTTCTTGCGAAACAGGGACTGATCGTCCGTGCCATTTTCGGCCGATGGTAATTGTGGATTAGTGTTCGATGCATTCATGTTTTATTCAGCGGTTTCATCGAAGGTTTCGTTTCCAATTGGAGCGAACCTATCTACTTAGCCAATCCCTTTCATCAGGTAGAGTATTCGTTCACTTTCTGGAACAGGCTCAGCCCTTACAATCTCGAAATACTGTGAGAAGGCAGCATCAAAGTTAGCTTGCGTGTAGTGCAGAAAGACATCTTCCCGGCTAGAGAGCAGTCGCTGCACCTGACTGTCGACTTTTGGCACGAACTCGATGATAAGCCAGTTGCCAATCTCTCGGAAGAACTTCGCGACCTGAATTAGTGGCACATTGTTTCCAATGCACAGGTGATGTATCAATGCCAGTGCTAGCAAAGCGTCCGCCGGCGAGCGGTCAATAAGAGAGCCCCGTTCGTGCAGGTTCCAACCGATGGCTGGACTTGGATTGGTTAAATCCTGAATGAGCGGAAGCAGATTTGAGGCGCCATCCGCTTTACAATCCAGATAATTCTTCTCTACGGCCGCAGGATCGATATCCCACGAAATGACGGACCTCTCGGAATTTGCAACTGTACGACTAAACACTCCCCGGTTTGCGCCGAGGTCCCAGACCGTTGCTGGCGCAGGAGTGATTTGCGATATCATGCCCTCTACGAGTTCCAGCTTTCGCTGCATAGCTACGTTGCTGTAGTTCGTGGCGTCGTAGTAGTCGGCCCACTCCGTGCCAGCAGGTTTCCATGTCAATTTCTTGACCGTTGTCTCCAGGCTGTCCAGCAGGCCCAGGGTCGCGTTCATCGGCAGGTGTGGCTTCTGCTCAGATTTCTTTAAGCCGGTACTCTCATACTTCTTTTGCGCTGCTCCGTGCAGGTGGACATGCGTCAGCAATCCAAAATTAAGCCGAGTTTTGAACGGTAAGAGGCTGCTTGCAAGGTCGAGTGGAATTCCGTCGATATGAACCTTCAAGAGCTGGCTCAGCCGAATATCGACGTGACTCATCAGCGCCAACGGAGCGAGAAAGTGCTGGCAAAATTGGCGGTAAGCTACCCAGGGTTGCCCGGGCTGAAACTCTTCGAATGACAGTGTGTCGATGAATATGGGTTGACCCCGAAGGTATTGAATGTTATACGCCGAGGCATCTTTCAGAGACATTCCATGCTCAATCGCAAATTTCTGAATGGCCAGAGTTAACAGAGCTGCATCTTTGAGCTGGCTGAAGCACCATTCATATGGGTACGTGATAAAAGGGATGGGTACGGGATGGATAACTTTCCACGCATCGTTAGTAATGGCCATATCAACGGGCGCTTCAGAGTGGGGAATCAGTAATCCGATATCCGCGAGCTTTCTGTACAATCCAGATGAGATCAACAACTCAAAATCGGATTGATAAGAGGCCTGGATCTGCCTGTAAACAACTCCATCAGCTCGAAAGATGAATCCGTTAGGATCTCGAAAAGAGCTCGATTCCTGTGCAGAATTCATCCTTGCTGGCCGTATTATGGGGCTGTCTTTTTGAACAGTTGTGAGGTGTAAGTGGCTATTCTCTTCCAGAAGAGTTTCAACATATAGCCAACGGCCAGAATGCCAGCCATGGCCATTTGTAAGATGTAGCTACCGGTGCCCGCGTCAATATAGGCGTTTGCTCTGGTAGAGGCAATTATCAGCAGTGCAACGACAGTTAGATACCTCATTTGGCTTCTCCA
>JBDUAM010000003.1:0-11934 GCA_040004655.1 Chthonomonadales bacterium
CTCGGCTTGCCCTCGTCAATGTTTCTGCCCATCCAGAAGATTCGGGGCATGGCGTTGCCCTTTGCCGCGAGGGATCGCAAGCGTTGAATGGTGACAAGGCGAGAACCAACGTCGCGGACAGAGGTGACGCCGAATAGGGGAAATGCCTCCGGAGAAATCACTTCGTCGAGGTGGACGTGCATATCAATCAGCCCCGGGATGATGGTCTTGCCAGAGTAGTCCCTGATAACGGCGCCATTGGGCACTGCAGTCGAACTGGACGGACCAACCGCCAGAATCTTGCCACGTTGGATCAACATTACGCCATCAGGAATCGTGGGTCCGCCGGTTCCGTCAATAATGCGAGCATGGGTTATGGCAATAATTGGAGCGGAGGTTTGCCCCGTTGGAGGCGGGAGCAGGCACGCGAGCAGTAGAGGGAAGATCATTTACCAGAACTCTTTCGAATCAACGACGTCGAGCGCCAGCTACTCTAGCATCTCTTTGGACAACCGCAGCTCCTCGGGCACTTCAATCGGGTACTTGCCGTCGAAACAGGCGCGACAGAACTTGTTTTTGCTGACGCCCACTGCCCGAACAACGCCGCCGAGCGAGAGGAATCCGAGGGAGGTGGCGCCGATCATTTTGCGGATTTTTTCAACCGAGTTCTTGAACGCTACGAGGTCCTTCTGGTTGGCCATGTCGATACCGTAGAAGCAGGGGTGCTTCACTGGCGGCGCGCTGATTCGAACGTGGACTTCTGCGGCGCCAGCGTCAAACAGCATCTTCACGAGCTTACCGGTGGTTGTGCCACGAACGATAGAATCGTCGACCATGACAATTTTCTTGCCAGCCAAACCCTCGCGCAGCGGCGTGTATTTCATGCGCGCACCGAGGTCGCGCATTCTCTGATCGGGCTGAATAAATGTCCGCTGGATGTAGCGATTCTTGATCACGCCCTCGCCGAACGGAATGTGGGTGTACTCGGCATAACCGAGCGCCGCGGGGACCGCCGAGTCGGGGATGGGGATCACCAGATGTGCGTCGGGGCAAGGATGCTCCTTCGCAAGCTCGTAACCCATCCGTCGACGTGCGGAGTGGAGGGATCGACCGTACATCTCCGAATCTGGTCGAGCAAAATAGATGAACTCAAAGAGGCAGGTGGCATTGCCTTCCTGTGGAATCGCTCTGGCTTCTCGCATGCCGTTTTGGTCGATGATAACCATCTGGCCCGGTTCGACGTCCTGAATAAACTCCGCGCCGATCACGTTGAGCGCGCAGGTTTCAGATGCCAGAACGTATCGACCGCTCTCCAGTCGACCCACGCAGAGCGGTCGAATACCCATAGAATCGCGTACTCCAACGAGTGTATCGTGAGTCATGATCGCGAGGGAGTAGGCGCCCCGAAGTCGAGTCATCAACTGCTTGACCGCCGCCTCAATGTCGCCCGTATAGTACTTGGAGAGAAGCAGCGAGATCATTTCGCTGTCGTTGGTCCCCTCGAACTTTACGCCCTGCTCAAGAAGTTCGGCATAGAGTTCGGCGGTGTTGATGAGGTTGCCATTATGTGCGACGGCAATTCCGCCCGAAACGCTGGTGCAGTAGAGAGGTTGGGCGTTACGGACTTCGCTGGATCCGGTGGTGGAATAGCGTGTGTGCCCGATGGCGATGTGCCCGGTAAGTCCGGCGAGGGTCTCCTCGCTGAAGACCTGCGTGACGAGCCCCATCTCTTTATGAATCTTGATTCGGGTGCCGTCAGATACAGCAACTCCTGCGCTCTCCTGGCCCCGGTGTTGAAGCGCAAAGAGGCCAAAATAGCTGAGGCGGGCCACATCCTCGCCAGGTGCGTATATTCCAAAAACTCCGCACTCCTCTTTGGGTGCGTCGCTCAGCGTGAAATCGTCCAGCGGGTCTGTGGGCATCATTGAGTTATTCGGAACCGTTTCTCCACGAGGGAATCAGGCGTTGATGTTTTTCATGGTGCAGAAGTCGTCATTATCTTGCGAATGCTGTCCGTAAATCCGGATTTGAGACGCGCTATTGGCGAGTTGATCAGATCGCGTCCGTCGATAGTGATTCTCAGGCTATCTCCGCCGACAGAGCCGATCCACTCCGCGCGAATTCCGAAATCCAGAGCGAGCTTTTCGAGTGTCTTCAACTGGCGTTCTGTGCGAAGCGAAACCACCACTCTGGACTGAGCTTCGCCGAAGAAAATGGCTGAGGGACGTAATTTGTTGTGATGCTCACTGCGGAGCAGGACTGCCGCGCCGACTCCCTTGCCGCCGTCGCCGTCGATCGCCGATTCAGCCAGCGCGACCGCCAGACCGCCGTCGCTGCAATCGTGTGCGGATGCCAGCAGACCTTCATTTATGGCTACGAAGAGACAGGCTTGCAGTCGTTTCTCAGCATCCAGGTCTATGCTTGGTGGTCGACCCGATTCAATTCCGTGAATGAGCGCCAGGTATTCGCTGCCGCCCACGCCGCCGCTCGGATCATTGTCCGCCCGCAGCAGCACCAGTACGTCGCCCTCTTCCCGAAACGCGCTGCCGCACCGCTTGTTCACGTCATCCAGAATGCCCAGCATCCCGATGGTCGGGGTTGGGTGGATGGCGCCTTCGGGGGTCTCGTTGTAGAAGGAGACGTTACCCGAGACTACTGGCGTGCCGAATGCCTCGGTGGCTTTTGCAATACCTTCGACTGCGCGCTTGAACTGCCAGAAACCAGTCGGCTTTTCCGGGTTGGCAAAATTGAGGCAGTCAGTGACCGCGGACGGTCGCGCGCCCACACAAGCCACGTTTCGCGCCGACTCTGCGACTGCGATCATCCCGCCGATGTAGGGGTCGAGGTAGCAATATCGACTGTTGCCGTCCGTCTTCACCGCGATACCCTTGGTCGTGTCTCGAATTCGGAGAATAGCTGCATCACCCATTCCGGCGCCTGCGACCGTGAGCGTCTGCACCATGGAATCGTACTGTTCCGTCACCCACTCTTTGCTGGCAATGGTCGGAGTGGAGAGCAGCCGGGCGAGCGTCTCGTTGTAATCGGTGGGTTCTGGCAGAGTGGAAGGGTCAAAACTGTTCACCACTTTGTAATACGCAGGCTCTTCCGCGGTGAGGTGGTAGACCGGGCAATCGTCGGTCAGCGCTTTGGCTGGGATCTCGGCGACAACGACATCGCCCTCTTTCACCCGTACCATGCCATCACCCGTCACGTGCCCGATTACTACTGCGTTTAGGCCCCACTTTTTGAATACTGCCGCAACGCGATCTTCCCTTCCGATGCGACAGATCGCGAGCATCCGCTCCTGCGATTCGCTCAGCATGATCTCATAGGGACTCATCTTGCGCTCACGGCGGGGGACCTTGAGGACGTCGATCTCCATTCCCGTGTTGGCTTTGGAGGCGGTCTCGCTGGTGCCGCAGGTCAGTCCGGCCGCGCCCATATCCTGGATGCCGACGATGTCTCCCGTGGCAAGCGCCTCGAGGGTCGCCTCGATGAGCAACTTCTCCATAAAGGGGTCGCCCATCTGCACGTTCGGTCGCTTGCTTTCGGAATCGGGGCCCAGCTCCACACTGGCGAAGGTCGCACCGTGGATACCGTCCTTGCCCGTGGCCGAGCCGACGTAGAGAACAGGATTGCCAATACCCTCCGCCTTCGCGCTGGCAATGTTATCGAGGTCCACCACGCCGACGGCCATGGCATTCACGAGCGGGTTACCGCTATAACAGGGGTTAAAGACCACCTCGCCCGCAACGGTCGGCACACCCACGCAGTTGCCGTAGTGGGCAATTCCCTCCACGACTCGCTCAAAGAGGTAGCGGTTGTGGGTGGCGTCAGGGGAGTCGGAAATGGGTCCAAATCGAAGGCTGTTGAGGTTGGCGATGGGCCGTGCGCCCATAGTAAAGATGTCGCGGAGGATTCCGCCGACGCCGGTCGCTGCGCCCTGAAAGGGTTCCACGGCGGAGGGGTGATTGTGCGACTCCATCTTGAAGACGATGCCGAGTTTGTCATCCAGCGGAATGACTCCGGCATTCTCCAGCGCACCCTGCTCCTGCGCTTCGCGATAGGTCTTGAAGAGCGCGAGAACGGGGCGGGAATACTTGTATCCGCAGTGCTCTGACCACATGACCGCAAACATTCCGAGTTCGGTCTCGGATGGTTCTCTTCCAAGAATCTGTAGGATCTGGGCGTACTCCTGATCATTCAGGCCCATCTCTCGGTAGATATCTGGTGCGATCAAATTGTAAAAGCTCCTGTTGGACTACATAGTTCAAAGACAAAAAAAGGAAAAGGTCGCCGGGAGTGCGCGCGTTCCTTTTTCCTTTTGCATAAGTTAAGTATATCTTAACGGCCGTACGCGGGTCAATGTGAATTTGATTAGTTTGGACCTAAATTGGCTGTCGGGATTTGCACGGGGAACGCTGTAACGCGTCATCCTGAGCGCGAGCGAAGGATCTGCTTTTATGCTACGTCAAGTTGTATTCATGTCCGAACTGAAAGCATTTCGTCGGACGCATCTTCTTCTTGCCGACGATTCATTTGCAATTTCCACATTGTATTAACGGCAGGGGGAAGACCGAGTTGGGGGTCGATTTTCAATGTTGTAGTCTGGTCTTAAGCTCTATTCACAGCCATCAAAGCGGTCGGCCGTATTGTTTGAATAATCCATATTGGTACAAATGTGTGGATGGTAAAGTCTATTTCTCCTCTTGGATTTCAAGCGCAGCTGCCAGATGGAAATTGTAGTACAATCGCTCTCGACCTATCTTCAAACCTTGCAACAGATCAAGGCGCTCCAACTCGCGCAAATACTCTGAGGCCGCGTTGCGGCCAATTCCAAGGTGTTCTGCAACCAGAGATATTCGGGTGTAGGGTTGTGAAAACACGAGATCGACCAGCTCTCGGCTATAACCCTTTCGCATGTCTGATTTCGCAATCAAAGCGGAATTATCCATAAATTCTCGAACGCGCAATAGCATGTCGCGTGTCATGGCCGCTGTTGTCTCCACGGCTTGCAGCATATAAATGATCCAATTTTCCCAATCATCGTTTTCTGTTACGGCCCGCAATCGCTGATAGTATTCCGCCTTGTTCCGTACGATATACCAGCTCAGGTAGAGAACTGGTCGCTCTAAGAGTCCGGCTTGAATGAGATAAAGAATGTTGAGAACTCTGCCAGTTCGCCCGTTGCCATCGGGGAAAGGGTGAATCGCCTCGAACTGCCGATGTGCCACTACCATCTTAATTAACGGGTCTGCGCCGTTTGGATCGGCGAGGAACTCACAGAGTCCATTCATCTTGTTCAATATAAGGTCTCGTCCCACGGGCGGGGTATAGATCACTTCTCTGGTCGTGTCATTGGTAATCTGGCAGCCAACAGTCGATCTTATATCGATTGGTGAGCCCTTGATTTTCTTAGCGAGGCTCACAAGTAATGATGGCCGAATCGCTCCACCCTGTTGGAGATCGTTGAATCCGGCCCATAGTGCATCTCCGTATCGCAATACTTCACGCGTGTTTGGATCCGAGGATTCGTCCTTGTTATCAAATGCTTTGTAGAGAGCATCGTTTGTGGTAACGACGTTCTCAATCTCGGAGGATGCCAGGGCCTCTTGCAGAAGGATGGATCGGAGTAAGACCACCTGATTCGGTATCAGATTGCCGCCAGCCTTTAGCTCTGCCAGAATTCTATTGGCAGAAATTGCCTGCTTGAGCGTTCGGTTTGTCTCCAGCGTTCCGACGTCGGGTATTGGCGGGAGATCGTTATAGGGTTTGTCCGGTGAAAACATGCACTCGCTCCGTGTATATTAATCAATTATGCACGCAAAATGGCCATTTCGCGTGCATGTTTTCAGTATATGCACGTTGCGCTTGCATTTTGCTCTCCCGCGCCTATGATATAGTCTGAGTAATGATGTTCCCCGACACGCAATGTAGCCATCAACGTAGCCCGGTATTTGTTTTTGCATAGGATAGTACCAATAGAGACAAAACCTGCTTTAATCCTCAGCCCTCCAACAATGAAAAGCCGAAAGCTTCACCGATTTCGACTTCCTCGCGCGACGAACCAACGCCTTTAGTTTAACCTTACGACGGTCGCTGAGGGGCATTTGTCTTGACGGATAAATTCCCTCATCTGTGACAACCTCATATCCCGCATTCTGCAATGCCCCGACAAACATCACTTCTACATCTAATTGAGAAGTGCCCATTACACACGCGTTTACGAATGCGCCTTCAATGCCCGGGTGGGCTTCTGGGTCCATCGGGGCGACTTCAAAGAATCCGTACCAGACAACTTCGTGTCTTCGACGGTGGTGTTTTCGGGCCAATGTAACTTCCTACTTCCGCTTTTTGAAATAACCTAAAGCACGTAATTCGATCACGAAGGTTTTCGTCAGGTATGCATGTGCGTTTTTGGCAGCGAGTGAAACATCCTCGGTTGTATTATCCCAATCCATCAGAACATCAAATCGCCTCTTGCGCATCAAACTATCAATCCGCGTAATGCCGACTGCAAATTCATATCGATTCATCGGAAGTGGAAGAGGTCTTCGAAAAAACTCAGATCCTATGAGCACGTAATAGTCGGAACGATACTCGTGGTACATCGGATACAAGAGTCTTTCATCGACAAGGATTTGATATTGAGCGTATGCAGGGTGATCGGTCGGAAGGACTGCCCCAGAATCATACGTAACGATTTTGCTTACAAACCAGAAGATCGCGTATATTCCGTGGCACATTTGGAAATCCCTAATGCTGGAAAATGAACTCTTTGCTGTTCAGGACTGCCCACAATACATCTTGCAATGCTTCGTCGCGTTTTGGCGACCCCTTGACCAGCGATAACATCGCATCCAGTTCGGCTTTTCGGGGGCGGCGGGAGATAGTGGAGAGAAAGAGGTACTCGATGATCTGCTCATCCGTTTTGTTGTTCTTCATCAGATCGCGAAGGACGCAGTCGCCGCTCTTGATCTTCTGCTGCACCAACTCACTGTTGAGCATGGCGAGGGCCTGGGAGATGGCTGGGCTGCACGTGCGCTCAGACTCCAGGGGCTGGACCCGCGTGGGTCGACCAAAGGTATCGAGCATGATGCTGGGGATCTCGGTATCCGCGAGTTCAATGGCACGGGTTCCAATCGCCATGCCCGGGAACTGATCTGGCACACCGGTGGCCTGACAGACGGCGTCCGCGAGTTCTTCAGCGCCCAACCGACGCGCCATGTAGTGGGAGAAGAGCTTTGTGTCGATGGCGTTGGTGCGCGTGGCGACGGAGCTCGACTGGTACGTGCGCGAGATCATGATGGTCTTCAGCAGGTACTTCAGGTCAAAGTGATGCTCCCGCAGATCCTTGCAGAGAGCGTCCATCAGTGGCTCGTTTTTGGCAGGATTGGTGCTGCGAATATCATCGACCGGGTCAATGATCCCTGACCCAAAGCAGCGATACCAGAACCGATTGACGATGTTTCGCGCAAAATCATCCTGCGCGACCATCCACAGCGCGAGCTTGATTCGGCGGTCTTCATCTTTGCCGAATTTCAGGTCGGCCCGGTCGAGAGGCTGTGGTGCCATCAGCTCGCCGGTTCTCGGCTGTCGGACGTCTCCACTGGCGGTAGCCTTCAGTAGGCTTGGCACACCTTCATCCACCGTGCCGCCGCCTATCACCTGCTGAAAGAGCGCGGTGAAGTGGTAGTAATCGTTCTGCGTGAACTTCTCGGTGGGGTGATTGTGGCATTTAGCGCACTGCATTCTGTTGCCCAGAAAGACGGTCGCGGCCATTTCGGCAGTGTTTTCTGGATGCCGGATCCACGTGCCTTCATTTGGTTTCTGCGGGGATCGACTGATCCAAAAATAGCCCGCGTGGTTGGTCGAGAGGTCCCCAGTGGCGGTGAGAATTTCGGTCGCGACGCGGTCCCAGCCCTTGTTCGCGTTGAATTGCTCGGCGAGCCACTGCTGGTAGAGCATGGCGTATTTGCGGTGCATGTACTCTTTGCGCAGAACAAAAAGATCGCCGAATTTCAGCGCCCAGACCTGCCCGAACTCCGGCATTTCCAGCAGAGAGTCGATCAGCTTTTCTCGTCGATCTGGGGTGCGATCATCCAGAAATTTCGCAGCCTCATCGGCAGTAGGGAGTGTACCGATGGCGTCGATATACGCTCGACGAAGGAACTCCTCATCCGTACAGAGCGGCGATGGGTCGAGGTGGAGTTGCTTCAGTTTGGCGAGCACATGGTCATCGACAAAGTTATTGCGATTGCGGTAGACGACGGGATCGATCTTGCTGACATACGGCGTGAGGAATCGCGCGGCCGCGAGGGACGACATATACTTTGCCGTGATGGCCGTCTCGCCGGCTCGAACCTGCGTCACGACACCGTTTTCATCCACCGTGGCGACCGCTGGGTCGTTGGTCCCGAACATGGCGTGGTGGGTGACGTCTTCTATGTGGCCATCTGTAAATTCAGCGGATACCAGCAGGCGCTGCTTCTCGCCGGGGTTCATTTCCCGATCTCCGGGCAGTAACCTCAGACGCGCGATGGTGGGCTCTTTTCCCGTTGGCCCGGGCGTGCCCTGTCGAATCCAGCCGAGCAGAGTGTTGTAATCGCGCGTGCCTTTTGTGAGTACTTTGCCACCCCGATGTGCGACTTCCATGAGCGGTTTGCGCAAGAAGAGACTCTTCTCTGGCGCTTCGCGGGAGATGCGTCGACCGCCAAGCTGCCGGGTGATGGAGATGTAGTCGATCTCGGGCGCGTAACCGCGCAGGCTCAACCGAAACCCACCTTTACCCTGTTGGGCTCCGTGACATGTACCCATGCTGCATCCGACGCGCGCAAATATCGGCACGACGTCGTTCACAAATGAGTAGCTGATGGGGGTCTCCATGCCAATAACCTTGACGGTCGCGTGGGAAGTGCGTGCGCCGATGGTCGCTGTGACAGTGGTCGATCCGTTTGACTTTGGCTGGAGCAATCCATCAGGCGAGATGGAAGCAATTTTGGGGTTGGCGACAGAATATTTGACGGCGGCAGTCGCATCCGATTGAATGCCGGCGGGCGTAGTCGCGGTGACGATTAATCGCTGAACGGCGAGCGATCCATTGAGCTGAATGTTGTTGGGCAAGAGGTCCAGTCGACCAGAAGCCGCTTTTGACACGTTCTGTTTGGGGGAGGCGGAAACAAAAGCCGCCATCAGGGGGGTGATGGCGGCAACCACGCAGACAAATTGAAAATTGCGATTTACGACATTCAACGGTTCACTCCGGGCCGACCGCTTCAGGTAGCTGCTACATTTTTTGACAGCATTCCATATAGTAAAGTTTCAGTTTATTCGCTCGGTTACCGCTAATTGGTTGCCCGTTTCTTGCCCGGGCCGAATCGATCCCACAGAACCGCGAGGATAACCACCATGCCGATGATCACTCGCTGCTCGTCTGGACCCTTGCCCATGAGCGCGAGGCCGTTGCGGATGGTGTAGATGAGGAAGGCGCCGACGATGGTGCCCGGAATGCCTCCCTGCCCACCGAAAAGGGACGTCCCGCCGACCACGGTTGCCGCGACTGCGTCGAGTTCCAGCCCGAGACCGGCCTCCTTGGTCGCAACGCTAGCTCGGGAGATATTCACCACTGCCGCGATCCCTGCCAACAGTCCGCTGAGGGTGAAGACGGTGATGAGCTGCTTGTTGATGCGGATTCCCGAGAGGCGCGCAGCCTCTCGATTACCGCCGATGGCGTAGATGCCGCGTCCCCAAGAGGTTCGGGAGAGGGCCATATGCACGAGCAACGCCGTGCCAAACATGATGATGATGGCGTAGGGCAGTCCATCTCGCGTTTTGGAGCCGAGGAATTCGCCGTAGCCGAAGACATCGAATCCCGACGCTTGATTGCTCACATTTTGCGAGTGCGAAATGATTCCGCCGAATCCCACCCATATACCCATGGTGCCGAGCGTCACGATGAACGAGGGGATTTTTCCATAGGCGGTCACCAGTCCATTGATGGCGCCGAGGACGAGTCCACTCAGCAACGCCACCGCCACCGCGGGCCAGACTCCCCAGCCGTGCAGGTTCATCATCTGCGCGGCGGCGATCCCCGAGAACGCCATGGTCGCGCCGACGGAGAGGTCGATATTCCCGCAGAGGATCACTGCCGTCTGTCCGCAGGCGAGGATGGCGACCACGGCAGCCTGCACTGCGATCTGCTTAATGTTATCCCGCGTGGCGAAATTCTGGGAAGTGAGCGACAGGATGATGCAGAGCGTGATGAGGAACGCCAGCGGGGCGAGCTGATTGCCGACCTTGGTGAAGAACTGTTTGGAAGCTGAGTTGACGGCTGGCGCGGCGTCCGGGGGGCTGGTCAAGGATGGGTCCTCTCGCTGGAAAAGTCCCTGATATCTTGGCAGGGAGCGCCGGAGATGTCAAGGCGGGAGGCCCATTTGCGGCGCATCGGGGCGCCGCGACGGACTATCGAACGGGGATTATGACTTCCGGTTCCGGCTTTGCAGCGGGAACGAGGTCCGGATTCGTCTCCTGGTAGTTCTTCGGTTCTGGTCGAAGGTAGGGCACCACGCCGAGCGATCCGTCTTTGTAGATCTTGAAGTACCCGAAGCCGAATGTGCGTCCGCGAGCCGGGCTCCAATCCTTCTCCAGAATGCTGCCGCCGTTGCCAAAGCAGACCTGCAGCAGTCCTTTTTTGCCAATTGGAGTAATGTCAAACGCATGCACGTGGGCGCAGACGTATGCGCGGACCTTGTGGTGCTTCTTCAGGCTCGCGACCATCGGTTTGGCGCACTCGTCATCAATAGGCGCATCGCCTTTACAACTCAGCGGGTCGATCACATTGCGATGGCCCATGACGATTACGGCCTTGATCTTGGAGTTCTTCTCGGCTTCATCCAGGTCTTTATCCAGCCAGTGCGCGGGGATCATGCCAATCTTGGTTTCGCCGGTCATGGGGTACTTCACGGAGACTCGCGTATCGGTATTCAACACAACAAAGTGGACGCTGCCGCGATTGATCGAAAAGTTGAGCAACCGCTGATCGTCGACCAGGTTGTCTTCTGGCGATGAGGTTGCGGTTGGGCCCTTGGCATCTTTCGGGACCAGTCCTACGTCGTGTACGAGCTTTGCCCAGACTGGGTCCGTAGCCGGATTTGCCAGCTTGTTGGGGCCATGTTTTCGTTTCATTTCATGGTTGCCGCCCATAGCGATGTACGCCGACTTCGGCGAGCGCGGGCAGCTATTGACCAGCGCAATCCATGCTGTCATCTGCTTTGCCAATATCTGCCCGTTGTCATCGCCGTAGCCCATCACCAGATCGCCGCCAAAGAAGACATTATCAGGAGCAAGCCGCGCGATATCGCTCAGAGTGCGGTTGAGCTGAGGCACGTTGGCCGAACTCGGGTTGGTTGCGGCGGTAGCCTCATAATCTTTCTGGTCAATCCGGTTGCACCCAAAAAAGACAAACGCCTGATCGACGTCGGCCTTATTGCCCTTTGGTCCGCCAGAGGCTAGCGAGAGAGTCGCGCCAACGGTGACAACAGCAACGGAGAAGAGCAGGGGCAGCCCAAAACGTCTGATTCTATTCAATGTTTGAGTCCTCGATTTAAGTGGTGAGTCGCAATTTGATTTATGCTACCTTAGTTTGTTGTCAACAGATTAAGGTTGGTTTATGGGATTGTTAAGGTCGAGTTAATTTGTGTTGATTCTAATCGAAGCGAAAAGAAATTGGCCACGTTACCCTTTGAAGACAGTAGCATTGTGCCACTCTAGAAATTCCTTATTAGGTTGCCAAATAGTGCGCTCAGGGAGGGAGATCTTTGTATTGTCTAAAGCATAGTACGTTTTGCCATTATGGAATTCATCCCGCAGCCTGTCCCCAACTTGAAACACATGATCCGGCGTTACCGTCACGTAGCCCTGATCATACAATCTGTGAAGGTCGCTACGAAGCAGCAA
>JBDUAM010000138.1:0-3532 GCA_040004655.1 Chthonomonadales bacterium
CATCTACGTTGTAGTTGCGACCAATCTCCTGCATGATGGAGATTTCATACTTCCGCGCGTCGGGATGCAGCGGATTGATAAACGCTCCTACCTTTTCAGACGCCGCCTGGGTCACCAGAGTTCGCTTGCCTTCTGCAATAAACTGAGTTATATCGCCAACATGTAGGTGACGAGAAGCCCATTCTCGAGCGCCATTCTCCAACACAAGCATGTTGCCGTCTTCGGGCGCAATGAGCGGTTCGTTGTCGAGGAGGGCGGGATCGATAATTCCAGCTACGTGTCGCGTGTCATCCAGCGCGACGGCAAGCTGTTTGCCCGGAGTTAACGAAACATCAAGCGTGAAATTGTCGCCGTACAATACGGATTTCGCGGGATCCTCAGGCTCTTTGTCGCCGCGAATTGGTAGGCGAGAATTGTCATCGGCAAGCAGGCTACGGTCGACCATGAACGTGGTCGACTGCCACTCTTGTTTCTTGTACGCAAGTCCGGTAGAGTAGTATTTGTGGCCTTCACTGAAGACATTAATGCTTGCACAGATATCGATTCCGGCTTTGTGGCCTTCCTCAATAAATGCAGCGAGGGTATCGAAGGCTGGATAGGTCTTACCTTTCCAGGTCGTAAGATGATCTGCAATCGCGCTCTGATACATAACCTGACCAACCACCGGTTTCACGTCTACAACAATCGTGTTCAGGTTTGCCTTTTTGCAGTGGGCGACAATATCTCGTACGCCCTCTATGTTTGTAACTCGATCAATGTTGGCAGTTGCGTCAACCCACATGATGCGTCCCTGAAGTCCGAGGTTATTGGTGAGAGTTCGGCCAATGGATTGAGCATTCTGCGCAAGGGTCGGTCTGTTACCAAAACTGAATGCGGCGAGGAGAAGCGCTACAGCAAAAAACTTCTTAGGTCGAAACGTGTTTTCAAATTCAAAAATAACATATTGCATAATATAAATTTTACCCCGTGTCATGCACAAATCAGGTTATGTGCGCGTGGCCCGCAACTCCTTGATATAGTCCGCGAGTCCTTCTTCCCAGGGTCGAATAGGTGCAAGTCCGGCTTTTTGCATTGCCTGGGAAAGCAATGTGGAGTTGGGTGGACGCCGCGCCGGAGTCGGCCATTCAATAGTGGTGATTCGAGCAACGGGGTAATCAATCCCGGCTAATTCGAGTGTTTTTCTCGCAAAATTGTACCAGGATGTAGAGCCTGCGCCCGCAGCGTGATAGATGCCAAACGGAGCCGTCTGAACGATACGGATGATTGCGTCTGCGAGATCGATGGTATATGTAGGGCACCCGATCTGGTCTGCTACTACGCGAAGTTGGCGACCTTCCATAGCAGCATTGAGAATGATTTGCGGAAAACATCGGCCATGTATGCCATAAAGCCAGCTTGTTCGAATAATCCAGAAAAACTCTGTGTACTGCCGAACCGAGACCTCGCCAGCAAGCTTACTCGCAGCGTACGCGCCAAGTGCGTTTGGCGTATCCGTCACGACATATCCAGACCCCTTGTCGCCATCAAATACATAGTCAGTGCTGATAGATGCCAACGCGATTTTGCGCCGTTGACAGGCTTCCGCAAGAAATCCAGGTCCGATTCCATTAATTAGCATGGCCAACTCGGGTTCAGATTCAGCCATGTCGACCATGGTGTATGCCGCGCAGTTTATCACGAGGTCTGGATGGCAGGAGTCCAGCGCCTGTGAAATACTGTTTGGATCCGTAATGTCCAGAGTAATATAGGTCGAGCCCGCATTACGAGGCATGGTATGTACACCTCGGATAAGGTCATTACCATTCGCTTCAAGGGCAATGCAGAGTTCAAGTCCGAACATTCCTGCGGCCCCCGTCACAAGAACCCGGTGATATCTGTTTCGCAATTGGTTATCCTGTGACCTTGAGGGCAATCAGCACTTCTGCAAACCAGAGGATGAGGTTGACTTGCATCGGGCGATCTTCCAGCAGAATAGTCTCCGGGCTGCCACCTTTGTGCTCAATGTGGATGAGATAGAGGTATCGGAAGACGCCGTACATGACGTTCAGCAGTGTCACGACGAGAAACTTGTGCTGAATGGCGGTAGGTGAGGTAATGGTGTAGAGCGCGTAAGAGACTATCAATCCTGCAAGCACGATAGCAATGAATTGGTCCAGTAAGCCGAGACTATATTGGCCGAGGATTTTTCGATGGCTCCCGGCATCTTCCCCGAGTACCGTCAACTCGTTTCGGCGTTTGCCGAACCCAAGAAAGAGCGCGAGCTGCAGGGTGCATAGTAGCAACCAGACCGAATTCTGCACGCCAATGGCATATGCGCCACCGACTGCCCGAAAACAGAACCCCGCGGCAATGGCAAATACATCCAGAATGACCTGATGTTTCAACGTGATGTTGTAAGCAATCTGTAACGCGATATATCCGGCACAGGTGTGACCAAACTTCATGTTGACTGTGTATCCAGCGGCGCAGCCGACGATGAGGAATATTACACCCGCTACGGCTGCGAGCTTCCACGGCAGTCGACCACTTGCAATGGCGCGCTTTCGTTTGACAGGATGCAGGCGATCTTTGTCTCGGTCGGCTACGTCGTTCAGCAGATAAATTCCGCCGCTAATAAGGCAGAAGAGGATGAACGCATCCACGGCAAGGCCGAGATTGTGCCACTTCTCCGGCTGACCAAAGTTGGTTGGAATGTTGTTCGTAAAGACAAGTGCGGCAAAGACAAAGAGGTTTTTGGTCCACTGCTTTGGGCGCATACCGAGAATCAGCGCCTTCAAAATGTCGGCGGGACCACGGTTCGCTATTTCAGGATCGGGAGCAGTTTGTTCGCTCATTGGTCACCGAGAATTTCTGCAACAGTTACGGTCGCAACGCCGACTTTCCTCACCACGCAAGCAGCTGCGTGATTGGCAACGAAGGCCGAGTCCTCTATGGACCCACCCGCAGCAATTCCAAGGGTCAGCGTGCTGATGACAGTATCGCCAGCACCCGCAACATCGTAAACCTCGACTGGGATTGGCGGCACGTGAAGCGGGGGAACATCCTGCCGATAGAGCATAAGCCCTTTGCCGCCACGGGTTACGAGCAGTGTCCTTACATCGAGTTTCTCTCGCAGGACTTGCCCGATCTCGTTCGGGAAATCGCCGAGTTTTGTATTAGAATCAGATATTCCGTGCTTACTGGCGGCACCCTCGGCTTCAATCTGATTGAGTTGCACCACCGATGCACCCGCCAACCAGTGTGCACTGGAAGGTTTCGGATTTGCGGTGACTGGCTTACCTGCGCTTCGGGCTGCGGTCACTACTTGATGAACAGAAGATGTCACGACTCCCTTGTTGTAATCAGAGATAAGCACGGCATCGGCTTCGGACAGTTCTGCAGAATACCGATCAATGAGGCGCGCTTCAATCTCAGCCGCAACACTGTCAACCAGGGCACATGGCGAACCTGGGGTTACCGGCACCTGGTAGGGCTGAACCCGCCGTACACAAACGGAGAGGTGCTCTCGGCCATCCAGTCACTCTGCCAATTT
>JBDUAM010000519.1:0-3527 GCA_040004655.1 Chthonomonadales bacterium
CCATTGATCGACGCGCCTACCCGCACGCAACAGTTTATCCAAACCCTTCTTCGCACTGATCGCACGCTCGTCATGGGAATTCTCAACGTCACTCCCGACTCGTTTTCTGACGGCGGTCAATTCCTTTCGCCCTGCGTAGCCGTAGCCCACGCGTTTCAGATGCTTGCCGATGGTGCCGATATTATTGATGTCGGTGGAGAGTCAACTCGACCTGGTTCCCAACTAGTCTCCACCGATGATGAATTAAACCGCGTAATACCAGTCATCCGATCAATCCGAAAGGAATCGGATTGTTGGATTTCCATCGACACAACTAAATCTGAAGTGGCGGCTCGAGCCATTGAAGAAGGAGCGAATATAGTCAATGACGTATCCGGGTTAACAGCGGATTCTGGAATGGCCAGTCTTGTTGCCAAAACGGGATCGACGGTTTGCATTATGCACATGCGTGGTACACCGGACAACATGCAATCAAAAACCGAATACTCCGACTTGATTGGAGAAATTTCAGGTGAACTTAGTCGGAGGATTGACATTGCACTATCAGCTGGAATTCTAAAGGAAAATATCATCGTAGACCCCGGAATTGGATTTGCAAAAACGGGATCACAAAACCTGGAGATACTACGAAGATTGTCAGAGTTTCAATCACTTGGATATCCGATCTTGGTTGGAACCTCACGCAAACGTTTCATCAAGGAACTTGTTGAGGATCAGCCCACACCACGAATTGATTTTGGCACTGCCGCGACCGTTGCTCTGGCCATTCAAAATGGCGCTAAAATTGTGCGGGTTCATGACGTGTCTCAAATGAAACAGGTCTGCCTTGTGGCCGACGAAATCGTCGACCACAAAGCAGACCTGTAAGAGTAGTTAGCCAATTAAAGCGTAGCGTTCGTTACAATGGGTACGTTGATATTAACAAGCACCACGTCGGCAGTCTTAGGTGTAAACGCAGGTGGACCGGTGTGCGTGGCTGTAATTGTGTAATGACCGGCGATTACCCAGAATCCGTAATTTCCATCTGCAAGCGTCGTGAATGTTCCAATCAAATTACCCGTAGCCTTGTCGTTCAACGTCACCACGGTTCCGCTCAAGTCGGTTTGACCGGTAAGCGAAATCTTGCCCTTGATGTTGAAGGGTCCTGATGGGATTCCACCGACCGGCGGCGAGATTTGAATCTGTCCAAGATTGTTATCTGGTGGAGGCGCAACAAGTGGGAAATCGAGTTGGATTGGCTTATCCTCAAACCCTGTCGCTGTAACCAAGCCCACAGGCTGTATGGCCGTTCCAAGTCCAACGGGAAGACCCGTAAAAGCAAAGTGTCCTGTGGAATCGGCTGTGGTAACCTGGCCACTCAACTTCACCTTTGCACCGGGCACAGCCGCGAGAGTATCAGATCGAACAATCTGTCCGCTTGCTGTAGCAGTGTAAGTTCCTGTATCCGTCGCATTTAATACGTAGATGTCACCGAGGTCATTCAATGAGTTCGCCTTAAGTCCCGTTAGAGGCAACGTAAGCGGCTTGATCCCGGTGGCTGTCACAGTGAGCGACGGTGCAGTAGACGAAATTCCTCTCAACGTAAATACGCCGTCTGTCAGAGTGGTAAAGGTCGTGCCGCCCACGGCAACGGATGCCCCTGCAAGAGTTGACCCAGAAGAGACAACTAGAATTCGACCTGTCACGTCAGCGGGAGGCGTTCCACCCCCGCCTCCCCCACATGCAGTAAGAATGGCGCAGGCGGTAACCGAAAGACCCAGTTTGAACATCAATTTGATCCTGTTTATCACTACACGGGTCTCCCTGTTACCGGACTATTGTTACGGTCTGAATGGTGCGAGCCTGATCGCCTTCTGGCGTCCGAGCTGTTAAGTGAACCAGATAGGAGCCACTCGGAACGGAAGTCGATTTCTCGTCCCTGCCATCCCATGCGATGCTGTTGTCGCCAATGTTTGCGGACCGGCTCGAAGCAAGTCTGCGAATGACTCTTCCATCTGCACCGCGAATTTCTGCGCTTACCAGTGCGGCTTCCGTCAGGTTGTATGACATCTGCACAACCCCACTCGCCCTCGAAATTCGAGAGTTGAAACTGGTAATCCGGAGTGAGTTATAAGAACGTGTCTCCACTGTTATCTTGAATGCGCGAGTGGCTGCACCACCTGTGAATCGATATCCAGACGAGGACAACAGATACTGCTTCTGACCGGACGCGGTGTCTTCCAGAATGAGACGTGTGCCTATCGGAATAGTGGTGATAGCACCAAGAGAAAGCGTGTACTGCTTGGCCGGATCAGGAACAGAAACGGTTACTGTCCATGGGGTAGCGCTACCGGTCGAATGGATCTCAGAAAAGTAGTTTCCAGAGTTAGATCCCCAGTCGGCATGGTTGAAGCTCACAATTGGTACGCTCCGAGTGAACTCAGGCGGACGTTGTGCATCCAGATTGGAGTTGTATCCCGCAGTCGCCCCATCAGCTTGTCCGATAATAGCCGTGGAGGCCATACCGTTTTCGCTGCGAACAACGAGCGCTGCCGACCATCCTTTGGGCGGATCCGCTGCTCTAGAAGAGGTTCGGTTAGTCAGGTGTGCACTTCGTCCGGTTGGATTGGGGTAAGTGATTGTCACGCCTTCCGAGACCAGCACCCTGATCCAGTAGCCCTTCCACGGTGCGAGTGAAGTTGCCGGTGTGTATCCCGTTGCAGGTGAAAAATCAAAAACCGTCACCAATCCAGAACCGGGAATATTCTGGGCAACGATATATCCGCGCGTAATGGCGGTAGCAATATCCACTGGAACATTATCCGCAAGATATTGGAACAGCAAATCAGTGACCGCCACCGGTGCGTCGTACGGCGAACCAATCTGGTTCCAACCATGAAGAAGCGCAGTCGAGACTGCCTGATCAACATTTGCTACGCGCCCCGTTACTGTCACGGGCGTTGCAGCGGCAAAGTTTTCCCAATAGCCTCGACCTGGTTTAAGGACATCCATAACCGGGTATCGCAAGTAATTGTCGCCATCAGCTTTGTTCTGGTTTTGTCGCCATTCGGCAAGTAGCAGGTTTCCGTCGTTAAAGATCGGTAAACCCGATACGGGATCGAGAAGCGCATCGGCCGCTTTTGGCTGCAAAGGCTGAAGCGGGAACGAAATCATCGCTGGACCAGCCGGGAATGTGTGTGTCAGCGACTTGATCGGGTCGGTTGCATAGAGGACCGGCACATATTCGTTGTATCCGTAATTTACGTTTCGTTGAAGTATCTGAACGTTGGAGCTGTTAGTAATAGTTAATGTCGCCCTACCCGGTCGAGTGAATGGTGTGGGATTAAGCACACTACCGAATGCACCCTGCGCAATATTAACCGTTACATCGGTGCCGCTATCGGTTTGAATACGGACCTTGCCCGTGTCCATACCTACAACTGCACCCCAAAAATTGTTGGGAGTTGTGACATTTCCACTACTACGCGGAGCAACGTATATTCGCGCATTCTCACTGTTGACCGGAAAATCCATTGCGATACGCATCT
>JBDUAM010000390.1:0-3519 GCA_040004655.1 Chthonomonadales bacterium
GCCGAACAATGGAAGCGCGTAGATATCGTCGAACGCCTCCTGTCCCAGCTTGTAGGCGAGATACCGGCCATTATTGGACATTGTGGCAATGTCGATGTCATGAGGTTCATCGCCAATGAAGGTCGCTTTAAGGGAAGCCAAATTCATGGATGCGAGATTTACAAATTCTCGGCCCTCGTCTGTTCTCAGGATCAAGGATTTGTCGTCCGACGTAAAACCCACCGGGCTATAATTAACCTCGGCCTTCGGTTTGGATACTGTTCGAGTAGAGCCCGTCTCCACGTCTACAATGATCAAATCACTGTCGGTGTTTGACATGGATTTGACCACCGCCATCGTCTTGCCATCATGCGACAAGGCTCCTGGATAGTAGCTCCCATCACCTGTGAAAACTCGTTTTTCAGATTTCGTATCGATATCCATGACATAGCAGTCGAAGAACTCGGGATTGCGGAGGTTGGAGGAGAAGAAAATCTGCTTGCCGTTGCTGGACCATCCGCCCCAGTTGTAGCGAACTTTAGGGTTCTCAGTTAGCGGCTTTACCGACAAGCCGTCAGGCTTAACGAGGTAGAACTGGAACTGCTCGTTGCCATCCTTATCGACAATTACGAGAATGGAAGAACCGTCCGGCGACCAGAATGCATTGTTGATTGGGCTGGAGAAGAAGGTTAACTGCTCCGGCCATTTATCTTTCTCGCCGACTTTCCAGAGTTGAGAGGTACCCGTGATGGAAGAACGAAATGCCACCTGTTTGCCGTCCGGCGAGATGGTAGGGCCGAGAGCGGCTCGAATCGACAAATATTGCCGCAGGGGATATTGCGCATGACCAGCGGATCCGCCGAACGCGATGGCAGCAACGACAATTGAGGCTAAAAGGTGGCGTATCTTCATTCTCTTATGCCTCTCTATTCAGCGAGCAATTCGGACGGGCTGAACCAGAGCGCGAGCTCTACGGCGGCAGTCTCGGGTGCGTCAGAACCGTGGACCAGATTCGTCTGGATGTCGTTCGTATAGTCGCCGCGAATCGTTCCGGGCAGGGCTTCTTCCGGCTTTAGCGCGCCCATCATCTTGCGAGTGAGGCTGATCGCCTGATTGCCTTCCCATGCCATGGCAACTACCGGGCCGCGGGTCACAAAGTCGACCAGTTCGCCGAAGAACGGCTTGGAGCTATGTGCTGCGTAATGCTTTTCTGCGATCTCGACGGACGGAACCAGTGTTTTGATACCGACCAACTTCAATCCGCGCGACTCAAATCGGCGGATTATCTCACCTACGAGGCGCCGTTCCACCCCGTCCGGTTTTACCATCACAAATGTTCGTTCCATAAAAGGCTCCTCAGTGATTCGAATGCGTTTGGCCGCTTGAATAAGCTCATTGCCAAACCCCGATTATTGTACCTGACTGCCCGATTTGAAGAGTTTTTGGCACAGGAGTCGGTGGCCAAATGCCGCCGGAAAGGTATAATGAAAAGTAATGAATCAGCCGTTAGGATAACTTTGACAACTAATTCGTGAAATTTTGCACGAATTTGCTGCTGGTCCTACCAGAACGGTCGAACGCGGAATTATGGAAGCATTTCAAACACCTGAGGAACGATCCTTTTACCGACTTGCCATCGGTGTGCTGGCATTCAATTTGCTGATCATTCTGGGTGGAGCGCTGGTTCGGGCGACCGGAAGTGGCGCAGGCTGCGGGCAGCATTGGCCACTCTGTAACGGAGAGGTCTTACCGGGGCTGGATGACATTCATCGGCGGATTGAATTCAGTCACCGTGTGCTGGTTGGTCTCGGGATCATTCCTGTTATTCTTCTCTGGTGGAAAGCGCGCAAGATTTATACCAAATCCCAATTAGCCCGTAAAGCTGCTTTCTGGACCGGAATCTTCACGTTTTCTGAATCTGCTGTTGGTGCAAGTCTGGTCTTGTTAAAATATGTTGGCACCGACGCATCGGTTGCGCGATCCGTTTTCGTATCAGCCCATTTGCTTAACACGTTGCTGCTTATAGGCTCGCTCTCGATATGCGTTGTTGCGGCGGCTAATCCAGGTGTCCAGACGTTCCATTTTCGAAGCCTTGAAGGTCGCGTGATGGCGGCTTGCCTTATCGCCATCGCATTCGTTGCCGCGACGGGCGCAGTCACGGCCCTTGGCGACACGCTGTATCCAGCGAAGAATGTTTCTGAAATCGCACAATCCGTGCCTGCGTCGGCGGAGATCCTCAAAAAACTCCGAATTATCCATCCGTTCATGGCGATGGCATCGGGTGGATTATGCGTGCTGGCGAGTGTGATTACTTATGCCTCTACTGGCAAAGATCGCGTGCAAAACCTTGCCTATGTAGTCGGCGGGCTTGTTGCCGCCCAGATCATGCTCGGCTTTGCGAACCTCTTTATGCTGGCTCCGATTGCGCTGCAACTTGCCCATCTTCTGGTTGCGGACGCGCTCTGGATTGCACTCGTGTTTCTGACTGTTGCCGTAACCGGGGTTGTCGTGAAAACAGCCAGTGATGCCACTTCAACGCCAGCCATGAGCGGGCTTGCAGGAGGCGCGCTATGACGGTGAAAGCGGCAACTGCCACCGAAGCATCGACTACTACCTTACGCGCGGGCTGGAAAGATTATCTCGCCCTGACCAAGCCGCGAGTCATCAGCCTTTTGCTATTCACCACCCTCGCCGCGATGTATATTGCGCCGGGTGGAACAAAGCAGGTTTCTATCATCCTGTTTCTTGCTGTGGCCGTAGGCGGATACATGTCCGCAGGGTCTGCCAATGCCTTCAACATGGTGATTGACCACGACATCGACGGGTTAATGGTAAGAACCACCGGTCGACCCACGGTCACTCACCTCATATCTGCCCGTGCCGCCCTGATCTTTGCCTTTTTGATGGAGGCGGGATCGTTCAGCATTCTCTGGTATTTCGCCAATCTACTGACGGCCTCACTGGCGTTGGCGGGACTGCTCTTCTACGTCTTTATCTACACCCTTCTGCTCAAGCGCCGCACATGGCAGAACATCGTCATTGGCGGGGCAGCAGGATCTTTCCCTCCTTTGGTGGGATATGCCGCAGTCACAAATAATCTCGCCCCACTTGCGTGGCTGTTGTTTGGGATCATCTTCCTCTGGACTCCGGTCCATTTCTGGGCGCTGGCCATTCTCATAAAAGACGATTACGAACGCGCCGGAGTACCGATGCTTCCCGTGGTAAAAGGCGACCGCGCGACCGTCGTGCAGATCGGTTGGTACGCAGTAGTCACCGTCGCGGCGACGTTGATGCCGGTCTTCATGCACCTCACAAGCTGGATCTACCTGATCAGCCTCATCCCACTCAACGTCTATCTTTTCATCTACTTCTTCCGACTGCGGAATGTCATCGAGAAGAAGACGGCGAGCGGGCTATTCCATTACTCCATGATCTATCTTGCGCTTCTATTTCTTGCGATGGCGATTGATCGAAGCCTTCTTTTACCCTAGTAGTATTCCCATAAACCTGACTATTGACTCTCCAAAATTCTCGCGGGTA
>JBDUAM010000482.1:0-3513 GCA_040004655.1 Chthonomonadales bacterium
GGTGATGTCGACCCCGTAGGCGATGGGATTGTTGTAGCAGATGATGTCGAGACCGGTATTTTGAGCCACCGTTCGGAAGTGGATCATGGTCTCGGCTGAGTCAGATTTGTAGACCATGGCGGGCAGCAACATGACGCCATCCGCGCCCATCTTCTCCATGTCCTGCACATACCGAACCGCCGCCGCCGTGCTGAATTCTGAGACGCTACTGAGCACCGGCACCCGACCAGCCGCCGCTTGAATGGCCTGTCGCATCACCTCGCGCTTTTCTTCGGGTTCGAGCAGCGTGTTCTCGCCCAGCGAGCCGAGCATGATAATGCCCTCCACGCCGGATTTGATCAGAACGTCAATATGGTTGGCGGTTGCGTCGTAATTGATGGATTGGTCGCGGTTCATCTGCGTGGTGAGGGCGGGAAAAACACCCTGCCAGGGTTTGCTCATTTGTTGGTCCTTGGATTGGAATTTGGAAATGGGATTGATTACTTTAATTATGACAGAACGCTGCCCGCCAAAGATTGGCGGGCAGCGTTGAATTTAGGTAAGTTGGATTGAATTACGTTGCCGCTGTTCTTTCCTGTAGTCCATTATCGAGTCGTAAAACCCCTCAAACTCTTCATCGGAAAGCCGTTCATTACTAGATACCATTTCCATGATCTCGGAATATGATTTGCTCCCGTGCTCAAGCTCGCGACCAATATCACCGCCATCAAGAACGGTTATGCGGAGCTTCCTTCCAGATAGCGACCGTCCAAGTCCAGCAAGCTCTTCACCGGTGCATTCAATTATATTTGCCTTTACTGTCATTGCTTTGCCACCTCTCGGTTATCGTAACATACAATTGGACCGACCTTACCAACTTATCGGTGTGACTTCAATAGCGCTTTTTCGCCCATCAAACCAGGTAGAAAAGGAAGTTGCCCGCCAGCAGGTGGCGAGCAACGTTCAATTTCGTCAATTGTCGATTGAAAAGTAGTCGATAAAAACGATCACCGAATAACTTTCCCCTTCACGTCCAGCAACTGGGTGGCGCAGAGGTCGTTGCCGAAGGTATCGAAGTTCTTGAGCGTCCAAACGACCTTCTTGTCCTTCGTGACTTCCACAAGCTGAGGATTATTCGGACCCGCGTGGGTATTCCCGAAGACAATGTGCCCGTTCGGCAACACCTGCAACGTGGTCACCCAGCAGAGGTGAATTCCCGGCAGCTCGTCGCGCTCAATGGTCCAGACAATCTTGCCGTCCTTCGTGACTTCCAGCACACGATTGTTATTGCCGCCCGCAATGAGCGTGTTCCCGTTCTTCAACCGCACTGCTCCGAAGACTTCCACGCCGTGTCCGTCATGGTTCGGGGTGCGGGGCTGGTTGTTCAGGTCGAGCGTGTAGTGCCATACCACTTTGCCGGTTGAATCGTATTCCCGAACCGTGGCATCGGCTTCGTGACAAACAAGGTAGTTGCCATTATCCAGCTTGCGCACAAGTCGAGTGTCGCGATGGGAGTTCGGATTGTCGACCGTCAGCGGAATTGAGTGGACCACATTACCGGCCTTGTCTACCTCCACCAATCGCTTGTTGCCCGTTTCCGCAACCAGCGTCAGGCCATCTTTCAATCGCTGAAAACCGTGTACTTCCACGGCGCCAGTATACGGTGCAACCGGCTTTGCGGTGTAGGTCCAGACCACTTCTTTGGCCGGCGTCATCTCGGTGACCGTGTTAGGCCCCATGTGTAGCAGAAAGTTGCCATTTGGCAGCGCGGAGATGTCGTGGGAGGTGAACGGAACATCCACCATCCATTCGACTTTGCCGTCTTTGTCCAGGATCGCCGCATGACCGCGATCCTGCCCGATCAGTCGATGTTGTACTTCCTGAGCATTTGCAATCCGTAGAGCAGAGAGCGAGATGAGTCCTATAGCCAGAACGGATAGAGTGCGCAATTTAGATGAGTCCTTTCGATTACTTCGTTGTTTGTGCGGGCGTCAACGCCCCGCATATTATGAGAGGATCTTGTGGATCGGATCGGCGCCTTCTACTCCCACCAACTTCTGGTTGAGCCCATTGTAGAAGTAGGTAAGAGTGTTCGGGTCAAATCCGAGCTGATTCAATATGGTGGCGTGCAGGTTCTTCACCTGGAATTTGTCTTCTACTGCCGCGCTGCCGAGTTCGTCGGTCTGGCCAACGCTCGTGCCACCCTTCACGCCGCCACCCGCCATCCACATGGTAAATCCGTAGGCGTTGTGGTCTCGACCCGTGCCTTTTTCATATTCAGCAGTTGGCTGTCGGCCAAATTCTCCGCCCCAGACAATCAATGTGTCATCCAGTAGGCCACGTTGCTTCAGGTCCTTGAGAAGGCCCGCAATAGGTTTGTCTGTTTCGCCGCAGTGCAGGGTATGGTTTTCCACCAGGTCATTGTGGGCATCCCACGTCGTATCCACGTGGTTTCCGCCGGAATAAATCTGCACAAACCGTACGCCGCGTTCCACCATTCGGCGAGCCATGAGACACTGCTTGCCAAAGACGGCCGTCTTCTTATCGTCCAACCCGTACATGCTTCTGATGTGTTCCGGCTCGTTGACAATGTCCACGGCTTCCGGGGCTGTCGCCTGCATCCGGTACGCAAGCTCGTAGCTGGCGATTCGTGCGGAGAGGTTGGAGTTATCGCCCCGCATGGCTTCGTGTTCCGTGTTATATTCGCGCAGAGTATCAAGCATCTGTCGCTGCATTCCGTCCGGCACGCCTTCGGGTCGCTTCAAGTCGAGGATGGGCGTATCGCCACCATTCAAAACAGTCGCCTGGTGGGTCGCCGGCATGTATCCGGCGCTCCAGTTTTTGGATCCACTGATCGGTCCGCCGCGAGGATCAAGCATCACCACAAATCCCGGAAGATTGGAGTTGACCGTACCGAGTCCGTAGTTGACCCACGTACCCAGGCAGGGGCTGCCACTCAGGATTTTGCCCGTGTTCATTTGCAGCATAGCGCTACCGTGGATGGGGGAGTCGGCGGTCATGGAGTGAATAAACCCGATGTCATCTACGCAAGTCGCGAGATGTGGGAAGAGATCACTAACCCATTTTCCGCATTGACCGTATTGTTTGAAATTCCACTTGGGCTCGACAATTCGACCCACGTTCTTGTGTCCGCCGCGACCAAAAGTGGTCACATTTATGGTCTTGTTGTCCATGCCCTTCATGCCGGGCTTATAGTCAAAGGTGTCAATGTGACTCGGTCCGCCATACATATACAGGAAGATGACGCTTTTTGCTTTGGGTTCAAACTGGGGCTTTCGCGAGGCGAGTGGATTGCTGAATTTGGAGACGCCGTCCGCCGCGAGGGCCTGCTTGCCAATGAATCCGTCGGAGCCAAGCAAGGCCGCGAGTGCTGTGCCGGTAAAGCCCGCGCCAGCTTCCCACAGAAACTGTCTACGCGTACGCGCACAGGTTCCACCCGGTAAGATTTCGGTTTTCGTCTCGTCATTTTGCATATCGTTTTCCTCTATGATCCTTGATTGCCATTCTTTACGG
>JBDUAM010000065.1:0-3511 GCA_040004655.1 Chthonomonadales bacterium
CTCCGGATTGATTTCGGGGTCCAGTCTTGTTCCACAGGACCCGGCGTCCAAACCCGGGGTCCACGTGGTCGCACGACGACTGCCCGATAACCCCATCATATCCCCGGCGACAGACCCATCCATTGGCACCAACATCAATGGCCCAACCCTGGTCAAAGTGCCATTATGGGCCAAGGATCCACTCGGAAAGTACTATCTCTATTTTGCGGACCACAATGGCAAGTACATTCGGCTCGCCTACTCTGACAAAGTGGAGGGACCTTATAAAGTCTACGCTCCTGGAGTGCTGCCACTTGCCAGTTCATACTTTACCGATCACATCGCGTCGCCTGAAGTAGTGATCAATGAGCCATCTCACCAGTTTCGGCTCTATTACCATGGGCTTACACCTGAGGAGCGTAGCCAGCACACGCGAGTCGCCCTCTCAACTAACGGGCGCGATTTCGCGGCCATTAAAGAGCCGGTGGGCAAGGGGTCGGCGTACTGGAGACTGATTAAGCGTGATGATTGGTGGGTTGCCCTGGCGATGCCGGGCAAACTTCTGCGGTCAAAGGATGGCATTACCCCGTTTGAGATTGGTCCACAACTCTTCCCAACAAGTCCGACGCAGGTACACAATGCGCTTCTAGTTCGAGGAAATGTGTTGCACGTATTCTATACTCGCGCTGGAGATAAACCAGAACACATTCTCCACTCACAGGTTGCGCTTAATGGTGATTGGACCAGGTGGAAGCCTACTGACGGCGAGGACGTTCTATTACCGGAAACACCGTGGGAAGGCGCCGATTTACCGCTGACCGCAGGAATTATTGGAGCCGTAAACAATCGCATTCGGGCCCTGAGAGACCCGGCGATATTTCAGGATGGCGGTAAGACCTATTTGCTATATGCCATTGCCGGCGAATCGGGTATTGGAATCGCCGAACTTACGTTTGATTAAACAAGCCGACGAAGATTATTTTGATCCAGCCTTGGTCAGAGCGTCGACCATCTCGTCATTTCCCTTTTTCTTTGCGATAGACAGAGCTGTTTTGCCTTCGGCATCCTTTGCATTCGCGAGATAGGGTTTGACCTTCACCAGGCGTGCGACTATTGTCGCATCTCCGTCTTCAACCGCAGTGAAGAACTCCCTCACTTCTGTTGGGTTTGCTTCCGGAGCCGACTTCTTGCCGCATCCAGATACCCCAAACATGCTCACAAGTAGAAGGCAGATCATATCCAAACCAAACACTCGTCGTTTCATGAAACTGCCTTCTCCCTATTTCTGATTTGCGACTTGTTAAATGCCTAACCGATCTTGTTGACCCACTCTTTGCGATAATTCGGCTTCAGGAAAACATCTGCTTCCGGACAACCCTTGGCTCGCATCTTCTTGTGGTCCCATTCTATTTTCTTGCCCGTTCGGAACGAAACATTGCCAAGGAGAACGGTCTCTGTCAATCGACCAGAATAGTCGAAATTGCAAGTCGTCGGTCCACCGTGCTTGCACGCTTCAATCCATTCTGCATGGTGACCGATTGAATTGGCGATAGTTGGGGCAGGAGGCACGTAGCCTGCAAAGTCCGTCTCTGGAAGCAGTTTGTAATTGCCATACCCAGCCAGCATCATTCCCTTAGAGCCAACGAAAAGAGTACCGTCGCCCCAGTTTGGCAGTTTGCCTTCTGCAAAATAGGATGGACGTTTGCCACCGTTGTACCAGGTCAGTTTAACGGGTGGTAGCTTGCCTCGGGACGGATATTCGTAATGGACGATCAGCCATTCCGGAGCACATTCGGCATTGAGTTCTGGTCCTTCTGCCTCAACGGAAGTCGGATATTGCAGATCGAGCGCCCAGGTCGGTAAATCCATGTGATGACAGGCCATGTCGCTCATCGCGCCACCACCAAAATCCCACCATCCTCGCCAGCGTGCTGGATGATAGGTAGGGTTATATGGTCGATCGGGAGCAACATTTAACCACAGGTCCCAGTGCATATTTGCAGGAACGGGAGGAGTCTCAACAGGTCGCCCCTTGCCTGACCACGTAGTCCCCACCCAACAATGGACCTCTTTAATATCGCCAATGGCGCCACTCTGTATGATCTCTACCACTCGACGATAATTATCACCAGCATGAATCTGCGTACCCATTTGCGTCACGCGCTTCTTCTTCCGTGCTAGTTCGGCAACTTGCCTGGCTTCATAAAGCGTGTGCGTAAGTGGCTTTTCACAATAGACATGTCGACCGCTATCCAGCGCAAGAATAGTGGCTGGAGCATGGGCATGATCTGGCGTTGCAATCACGACGGCGTCAATATTCTTCAACTCCAACATTTTACGATAATCGGTGAATGCCATTGCGGCCGGAAAATCTTTCTGTGCAACGGCCAGATAATTCTCGTCGATATCGCAGACGGCTACAATATTCTGACTTTGAACGTTGGCAATGGAGAATCGAGCCTGATTTGCAGTGCCAATTACGGCAATGTTTAACTTGTCATTTGCGGATTGAGGCTTCGCGTAGGCGTTTGCAGGGACTGCAACTGCAAGGCCGGCGGCAATACTTGTGTTTAAAAACTCTCGTCGATTGTATGACTTGGACACTATCCCTATCCTCCTGATGCTGTGGGTAATACACTATCGAAAATATATCTTCCTGATCCAATGGTAATGCTTGTGATGAAGTCTTCCGTGCGAACGGCTGTTATTCCTCTACCGATCTTAACTTGCAGACCAGACTCAGTGACAGCTATCGAATTTTGAGTTGGTAGGATTACGGTTGCAGTCGTGTTAGCTGGAACCACGATCTCGCAATGAAGTTTATTCCCAACTCGCTTCCATTTGACGCCAATGAGACCGTGGATGGAATTATACGAGGCGTCTACCCAATCGATTGTTTTCGCCTTGCCCACGACCTGTTCTGTTGAAACGCCCGGTTTAATAATAATCTTTTTGAACCCTGCTCCGTTCGTTTCTATGCCTGCAAGACTTTGGAATCCCCACTCCATTACCGCGCCAAAGGAGTAGTGACTAAAACTGTTCATTGCGGCGTTATTTCCTCCGTGCTCACCATTAAATTCGTGCTCTTTTGTGTAGCTGTCCCACCTCTCCCAAACCGTGGTAGCGCCATTTAATACTTCGTAGGCCCAAGATGGATATTCTCTACTTTGAAAGAGTTGAACTGCCAGGGAGTGATAGCCGGCAGCAGTCAGCGCCGGAAGGATACGCGCGGTACCGAGGAATCCGGTGGTCATTTTCACACCTTTGGATCGCACTTTCTCCGCCAGTATTGCGGCTGATTTTTGTGCCATATCCTTAGGCAAGAGATCCATTGCGAGCGCGAGCGCATAAGCAGTCTGAGACGTTTCCCTCAATGAGCAATCAGGCATCAGATATTCGTTTCGATATGCGGTTAATATTTGTGATCTCAAATTGTCGTAATGGACCGCCTCTGCCTTTCGTCCGATGGCTGACGCCATGTCGGCCATGAGTTTGCAATCATGCGCGAAATAACAGGTATCGATGTACTTGA
>JBDUAM010000151.1:0-11811 GCA_040004655.1 Chthonomonadales bacterium
CATCCCCAGCCCGCGGGACACGTAGAGTTGCGTCCGGCCGACGTCGCACTTTGCCCGGCTTGCCAGTTTTTCTCCGCTGTACCATCCCGCAGCCAGTCCTCGCAGCCGCTTCGTGTTCTGCGCAATGGCCCCAAAAATCGGGAATCTGATCTGACCGCCATGCGTGTGTCCGCAGAGCATCAAGTCGACCCGATGTCCGTTCAGGTTGACCACTCCGTCAGGCGAGTGGCAGAGCAGAAGCGTAAACCGATTTGAATCCGCCGATGCAAATGCCTTCGTAAAGTCATCGTGATTGGTATGCGGATCATCAACGCCGACTACCTGGATTTCCCGATCTCCCAACTTGACCAGCGCAACCTCATTGGTTAGCAGCAAAATAGATCGTTCTCTGAGCCCGGCAAGAAGCGGTCGATTGTCCACATGGCTCTTGTGCTCTGCGTTTCCCAAAACTGCAATCGCCGGATAGACGTGCCCCTCAAATTGATCGATCCACTCTAGAAACCGTGCAATTCCACCTTGCCGATGGATCATGTCGCCCGTGAAGAGAAATAAGTCTGCTTTAACTTGCTTGATCGCCGCACCAATAGCGACCTCATTCCTGCCCCAACCGGTGAGGTGAACATCGGAGGTCTGGCAGAGAACCATTCCTTCTAACACTTCGGGCAAGTCTTCTACAAGAACATCGTAGTAATTGGTCTCAACGTTGAAGGGTTCGATCTTCCAGCCGTAATGAATCATCCAGCCGGTTGCGAGCGCCACCAAAAAGATCAGAACTATTTCAATCAGAAGAGTCAAAGAGGGATTTCTCGACTATTTTCGACGAGCCATGCAGAACACGGTGACTCCGAATGGTAGGCTGACCAGTCGAATGACAGCATTCTCACAGCTCAAAAGCCAGACGAGGATCTTGTTTGCAATGCCCGGCACGTGAACGAGAGATGCCTTAGGAGGCGCATTTTTGTTGGCGAAAACGCGTCGAACCAGCCATACGACGGGGAAGAGGAAGGTCATTGCATAGGAGAGACGCTCGACATCAAGCTTTGCCTTCACATACCGCTCCCTGAACCCCGAGGCGGTGTATCTGCGGAAATGCATCAGTGCGACGTCGTGGCCACTCCAGAGGGACATATACGCCGGAACAGTGGCAATCACGCGTCCACCTGGCTTAAGGATCCGCTGGAATTCGGCGAGTGCGGCCTCATCATCGGGCAGGTGTTCCAGAATATCCAGGGCGATAATCAAATCAAACGTTTGGCTCTGAATGGGAAGGCGCATGGCATCTGCTGCGCAGAGGTCTGTCAATCCGCGCTTCCGACTAAACTCAAGGGCCAGGGGGCTAAAGTCGGCGCTAACCACCTGACCGAACTTTGCCAGCTTCTGGGACATTGCGCCAGTGCCGCAACCGATGTCCAGAATAACGAGGTCCTTACGCGAACTATAAACGCCATTGAGGAACGAGAGAACAAGATTGTGTCGACCAACAAACCACCAGTAGGAATCCTCCAACTGGTACATCCGTGTGTATTCTTCAGCGTTCAATATGCACAGACCTGGTAAGTGTGGTAGGGGATTGTAGAATCGTCATAGGTGGAGCGTCGAAGCCGAAGCGTCGGTTCGTTCCGAGATTTTCTTTTGGTAATCGGTAGCTCGAATCTTGTACAGTGTTCGAAGCATTCGCACGGAATCTCGAACGACCCGAACCTTGCTACCTTCAACGTGATGCCACCGAACCGGGATTTCAGCAATTGAAAAGTTAAACTGTCGAGAAAGATAAAGCGCCTCGACATCGAACGAAAAGTTGTCGACCTGGCAACACGAAAAAATGTTGTACGCCGCGTGATGCGTGAAGAGTTTGAACCCGCACTGAGTATCGTGAATGCCGGGTACTGCAAGTTTCTGAACTAACTTGTTGAAGACTTTTCCGCCGAGTTCTCGAATTACAGACTGGCGTTTTTCAAGTTTACTTCCGACCACATCGCGAGATCCAATGGCTACGTCACATCCACTTTTAATTCCTTCAAACAGGTGCTCGACTTCTTCAATGGGAGTTGCGAGGTCAGCGTCGGAGAAGAGAATGAACTTGCCCTTTGACCGAAGGATTCCGTATCGAACTGCGTACCCCTTGCCTCGATTGCCGTCGTAATGGAACGCTGAAACCTGCTCATGGTCGCCCGCAAGGGATTTAACCAGATCGAGGGTGCCGTCGGTACTGCCATCATCAATTACAAGGATTTCGTACGCGTAACTCTGCGCGTCGAAGTATTCCATCATCCGTTTGAGTGAGCCGCCAATGCGGTCGATCTCGTTGTACGCAGGCACCACTATTGAAAGATGTGGAGTCAGTGTCACGGTAGAATGATCGTCGCCAGAGGCTTGTTCGTTCAAAGCAGGAACTCCATACAATGAAGCGCAATAGTCATATCTTTAAGACGATATGGCAACGTTAAAACGTTTCACTATTACGCACCATTATAGCCCGAGGCCGTAAACGTGTCAATTGAAAAGACTGCTCGCTAAACCTGCGCCGGAACGTAGACTCCCTCGTGCAGAATAACGTGGCCACTTCGTACCAAGGCAAATTCCCACAATCGATTTGGATGGGAGAACCCCTCCTGAGTGGCTGCATTTCCGATCTCGCCTGTCTTGGAAATCGCGATACATGCCGCACCATGCTGTTGGTGGTCTGGTCGCTTGCGCAGCAAGTATTTAATGGCCTCTTCACAGGCCTCCTGCGGACTTGCGCCCTGATCCATTAGGAAGATGACGCGATAGCTGAGGCAGACCTTCATCATCTCGTCGCCGTTGCCGGTGGCCGCGGCCGCGCCGACGTTGTTGTCAACGTACAACCCGGAACCAATAATCGGTGAATCTCCCACGCGACCGGGCGTCTTCCACGCGAGGCCAGACGTCGTACAGGCTGCAGCCAGATTGCCGTTGATGTCGACTCCGCACACCCCAACCGTGTCGTGGGAAACCTGATCCAAACTTCCGCCGTCCTCATTCCACGCTTTTTCGCGATCATCAAAATGGGCGACATCTGGCGCAGTCTGCTCCAGTTTCCATTGATTGAATTTCTCGCGGGAGGCAGGAGTTGTCAGGTCGGAATTCTGGAATCCGTTTTGTAAGGCAAATCGACGAGCGTTGCCTCCGGCCAGCATGACATGGGAAGTTTTCTCCATCACCATGCGGGCCACGGATATCGGCTTTCGAATGGAGGTGATCGCACAGACTGCACCTGCGGAATGGTCTACACCGTTCATAATTGCGGCATCAAGCTCAACTACGCCTTCACGATTTGGCAGTCCGCCATATCCTACGGAATTGACCTCCTCGTTCTCCTCAACCTGGTTGGCGCCGGCTTCCACGGCATCCAGAACGGACCCGTCTTTTTCAAATGATTCCCAGGCTGCCTGGCAGGCTCCCGTTCCAAATTTCCACGTGGCAATTACAACCGGTGAGTCGAGCATTCGAGTCGATTTCCTTATCTATTAGCGGGCAGTTGCGATTAATGCAATTTGACCGTCCGGCGATTTCCCGGTAAACTATGCATCCAATTTGCGACCGGAGTCAATCTGCCTGATGAAGTATGATGCGCCACCCTATATGCACGACGTCCTCCCCTATGAGCCTTCTCAGGATTCGTGGCGACATGCTGCCCGTTGGCAGGCGCTTGAGAGCATTTTTCGTGGCGTTTGCCGCGATTTTGCCTACAAAGAGATCCGCACGCCGGTGATGGAAAGCACGGAACTCTTCACCCGATCAGTAGGTGAGGGGACCGACATCGTCCGCAAAGAGATGTTCACTTTCGAGGATCGCGGTGGGCGAAGCATGACCCTTCGGCCCGAAGGCACTGCGCCGACTATTCGCGCCTACGTAGAAAATCACCTGTTTCAGGAGACACCCGTCTCCAAGTTATTCTACATCAGCACCATCTACCGGTACGAACACGGCCAGAAGGGCAGGTATCGCGAGCATCAGCAGACTGGCGTGGAAGCCCTCGGCTCCGCCGACCCGTCGCTCGACGCCGAAATCCTGGCGATGGCCATTGAGTTCTATCGAAGAATTGGTATCACGAACGCCGAACTGAAGATCAATTCGGTTGGATGCCCGGTGTGTCGACCCGTTTACCGCGAGGCCTTAACCGCTTTCGCAGAGCCTCTGCTCGCCAGCATGAGTGAAGATAATCAGGAGCGGTTTAAGTCGAATCCGCTTCGCATGCTCGACAGTAAAGACCGAAACGACAAATCGCTTCTGGCAAACGCGCCGCGCCTGCTCGACTACCTCTGCGAAGAGTGCAGCAATCACTTCGAGACCCTCAAGTGCTATCTCGACGGAATGGGAATTGTCTACACCATCGACACCAGCCTCGTGCGCGGCTTCGACTACTATACGAAGACGGCGTTTGAGATTGTGAGCAGAGAACTTGGCGCGCAAAACTCTATCGGTGGTGGCGGTAGATATGACGGCCTTGTGGAAGAGATCGGTGGTCCACCAACCCCAGGAATCGGGTTCGGAATCGGCACCGAGCGTTGTCTACTCGTGCTTCAGCAGCTTGGGATTACGCTTCCTCTGGAAGATGCCAGTCCGGCAGCGATGATCGCGCCTCTAGTTCCTGAGGCTCGTCCAGTCGGAGTGGTGTTGTTAAACAGACTCAGGCAGGCGGGGATTTCGGCCGACATGGATTACGCTGGCAAAAGCCTGAAAGCGCAGATGCGCCAGGCAGATAAAGTCGGCGCAAAGACGGTGATTATGATTGGTGAAGACGAGCTGGCAAATGGCAAGGTCACGATCAAACAGATGGGCGGTGACCGAACGCAATCGGTTGTTACAATGGAGGAAGCGGCTGCCACGCTGGCGGCGATGGGAGTTGCAAATTGAATCGACCGATGTCCTCACACGGACCAAAACGAAAACCGGCTGGACGCCCCAAGCCACAATTAGAACGGCCGAGGCAGCGACCCAAAGCGAAGGCGCCGGATCCATTTCTCGTGCTTATTGCTGTCAATCGACCCCGGTTTCGCGTCCGGTCTGAGCGTGCAACCAATGGCGATGGATGGGGCGTAAGAAGCCTTCTGAACAAAGAAGACCCTATCGGACTTTTGAATCAGAAGCAGCCCGACGTATTGATCATCTCAGACGATTTTGGTCGAAACAAGACACTCGGCTACGTGAAAGCATCTCAGAAATGGCGGGCAACTGGCCTTTATCTTATTCTCGTGACCGAGGATCCTGAGGTCGCGAAGGCTGCCGCGGAGTTCTACGACGAGTGCCTTGTGGCTCCGTGGAAGACCATACAGCTTCGCGAAGTAGTCGCAAAGGTTTTCGAGAAAAATCGCGGCAAGAAGCCCGAAATGGCGAGCATCGAAGACGAAGATTAGTCGTAACATAGATTTAGAACGCAGTTACAACTCGGAGGAAGAAGCTCTTTTGGAAGTTTGGCAGAGAACGGCGACATGCGGATCGCTTCGCACGGAAGATATTGGCAAGACGGTCACTCTTAATGGTTGGGCCCACTCGGTTCGGGATCACGGCGATCTGGTCTTTATTGACTTGCGCGACCGAACTGGTCTCATGCAGGTGCGCGGCGACGCTGCGAATTCTGGTGATCTGGTGCATTCCGCTTCGACTGTCAAATCGGAATTTGTCCTCTCCGTAACCGGAGTTGTTAAAGCTCGGGTCGAGGGTATGACCAATCCAAAGATCCCGACTGGCGCTGTCGAGCTCGATATCAACCGAATTGAGATTCTGAACACCTGCCGACAGCCGCTCCCATTCCAACTGAGCGACGAATCGCACATGGTGAATGTGAACGAAGAGTTACGCGTCAAATATCGCTACCTCGACCTCCGTCGACCCTCCATGTACAACATGTTGGAGCTTCGGCACAAGGTCATCAACCACATTCGAACCTACCTGAATGCACAGGACTTCCTGGAGATAGAGACTCCGATCTTCACGAAGGCGACGCCTGAAGGCGCACGCGATTATCTGGTGCCTTATCGCCTTGAAGAGGGTCTCTTTTACGCTCTGCCGCAATCGCCACAGCAATACAAGCAATTATTGATGGTCGGCGGATGTGAGCGGTACTACCAGATAGCCCGATGTTTCAGAGATGAAGCGCAACGCTCAGACCGACAGCCGGAATTCACCCAGCTCGACCTCGAAATGTCCTTCGTGACTCAAGAGGATGTGCTGCAGGTGACGGAAGGCCTGATCACGGAGATAGTAGAAAAGATATCAACGAAAGCGCTCGGCTCGAAACCTTTTGGTCGACTCACCTACGACGAATCGATGCGCCGATTTGGTTCAGACAAGCCGGACCTTCGATACGGCCTGGAATTGGTCGACCTGAACGAAGTTCTAGCCAAAACTGAGGCAGGAGTCTTCCGATCTGCGCTTGATAGCGGCGGGCAGGTGAAAGCAATACTCTATCCTGGCGGTGCAGCGCTCTCCCGCAAGGAGCTCGATGAACTCGGCAATTTCGCCAAGGAGTTCGGCGCGAAGGGGCTCGCCTACCTGATCGTAGAAGATGAAATCGCGCCCGATACCGGAGCGCAGCGATTTGCTGCGGGTGACCTATTCTTGCGCGGTCCAATCGCAAAGTTCCTCACGCTTGCCGAACTGGAAGGCATCGCGACATCCGCGCAGGCTTCAGCGGGCGACGTGATCTGCTTTGTCGCTGATAGCCGAAAAGTGGTCGCAAATGTGTTGGGTCGACTTCGAGTGGAGATTGCTTCCCGTTTGAAACTCGCTGATCCAAACGTTCATCACTACTGCTGGATCACAGACTTCCCGCTGGTGGAATGGGATGAAGAGGCTGGCCGATGGGATGCAGCGCACCATCCGTTCACCATGCCGCACCCGGAAGATCTGCCCATGCTCGACACCGATCCGGGGGCAGTTCGTGCGCTCTGTTATGACCTTGTTTGCAACGGCGTGGAGACAGCCAGCGGATCAATACGAATCCATCGCAGCGACATTCAGGCGAAGGTATTCCACCTTCGGGCACATCCTCGATGCATTTGCATTCGGTGCGCCACCACACGGCGGAATTGCACCGGGCATCGACCGCATGATCATGTTGATGCTCGACACGGAGAACATCCGCGAGGTGATAGCGTTCCCGAAAATGGGCGGCGGCTACGATCCGATGATGGGCTGCCCAAGTACGGTTGACGAGCTTCAACTCCGAGATCTACATCTGAAAGTAGTCTATCCTCCAAAGAAAGACTAAACTATAACATTGGGAGGGCTGAATTTGAAAATTAGCCCTACCAAAACTCTGTTATTAAGCTATGTTAGACAGTTCCCGTTTAGAGAGCATTTGCGTCCGCATTTGTGACAGAAATTACGATCAAAACAAGCACAACTTCGTTGACATCTGTCGGTTAACTCAAGTATACTGAAACTGCAATTATACCGCCTGAAACACCTGGGCATTCCTCCTCACATAAAAAGGTAAATTCGGATTGGACAAAATATATATCATTGGCGGAGAGCGTCTCACTGGCAAGACGACCGCCAGTGGAAGCAAAAACTCAGCCGTAGCCGTCATGGCAGCCGCACTCACCGTATCTGGCAAAGTAATACTCCACAACGTACCGCGCATCAGTGACACTCAGACCATGGCGGACATTCTCACAAGCCTCGGAGCAACTTCCCGCTGGCTTGGTCCTAACAGCATCGAGATCGATGCCACCGACCTTCTCTGGCTTGAAGCCCCGTACGATCTGGTTCGCAAAATGCGAGCCTCATTTCACGTTCTGGCGCCCCTCCTGGTCCGTTCAGGTCGAGCACGCGTACCGGCCCCCGGTGGATGCAATATCGGGTCCCGCCCGGTCAACTTCCACATCGACAGCCTGAAGGCGTTCGGCGCGACCGTGCATCTAGAACACGGCGTTTATACTGCTGAGACTGATCGACTGAAGGGGGCGAAGATTTATTTCGACCTGCAGAGCCCCGGCGCGACCGAACACATGATGACGGCTGCGGTCCTGGCGGAAGGCACCACGGTGATGGAGAACTGTGCATTTGAACCCGAAGTGGTCGATGTCGCGAACTTCCTGAACGCTATGGGTGCAAAGATCTCCGGAGCCGGTAGCACGACCATCACGATTGAAGGCGTCACAAAACTTCACGGTGGGGAGTATCGAATTATTCCGGATCGAATTGAAGCAGGTACATTCGCAATCGCGGCTGCAATTACTCAAGGCGACGTTTTGATCGAAGGCGTGATGATCGACCATATGCGACCAACCATCAAGAAGCTCACCGAAGCTGGAATTACAGTGGATGAGGGCGACCACTCCATCCGTGTGAAAAGCAATGGTCGGTCGAAGGGTGTGGATATCAAGACCATGGCATTCCCGGGTTTTGCAACGGACCTTCAGCAGCCATTCGCTTCTCTTCTCGCGTTGTCCGAAGGCTCATCCGTGATTACGGAGACTATCTACGAAAACCGGTTCGGCTATGTGGATGAGCTATACAGAATGGGAGCTGATATTCGCGTTGAGGGCCGCATGACTCTTATTAACGGCGTTGAAAAGTTAATGGGAGCTCAAGTTGCCGCGACGGACCTCAGGGCAGGTGCAGCAATGCTACTTGCTGGACTGGCCGCAGAGGATGAGACAGAGATTGACAACGTCATCCACATCGATCGTGGATATGAGGATGTCGTAGCCAAGTTGAAATCGCTCGGCGCAATAATCTCGCGCGGGAAAGAAGAGATGCGGCGAGGTCTAAAGGTGTGTTCTCTTTAACAACTGAAATTGGTATTGACCTCGGTACGGCCAACATCCTCGTCTTCGTGCGGGGTAAGGGAATAGTTCTACGAGAACCTTCGGTAGTTGCGATTAACGCGACTACCAAGCGCGTGCTCGCTGTCGGAGAAGAAGCTCGATTGATGATCGGTCGAACTCCGGGCAACATCGTCGCCATTAGGCCGATGTCAGACGGCGTAATCGCGGACTACTCGACCACCTATCGTATGCTCGAGGCCCTCATCCGCAAGGTCGTGGGCCGAAAGCGGTTCTTTAAACCCCGTGTCCTAATTTGCGTCCCCAGTGGTGTGACGAGTGTCGAGCGACGAGCGGTGCTTCAGGCTGCCCGAGAAGCTGGCGCTGGCGAGGCATACACCATTGAAGAGCCTATGGCTGCTGCTATTGGTGCTGGTCTCCCTATCACCAATCCGGGCGGAAACATGGTCGTTGATATCGGCGGCGGTACTACCGATATTGCCGTGATTTCGTTGCATGGAATCGTCTTATCAAAAAGCCTTCGCGTTGGCGGCAATAAGATGGACGAAGTGATCATCCGTCACATCAAGAACCTCTACAACCTGATGATCGGTGATCGAACTGCAGAAGAGATCAAGATGAGGATCGGGTCGGCTTATCCACTGGAGCAGGAATTGACCATGGAAGTCCGCGGTAGGGACCTGGTTGCTGGATTGCCAAGAACCGTCGTCGTCTCATCCATAGAGATCCGGGAAGCCCTCTCAGAGCCTGTCACAGCCATTGTGGACCGCGTGAAGAGTGTTCTTGAGCAGACACCTCCCGAACTCTCCTCTGACATCATTGAGCGAGGTATCTGGCTCACAGGTGGCGGAGCGCTGCTCAGGGGCCTCGACAGGTTGCTTACCGCCGCAACCGACATCAACGTCTATGTTGCTGAGGATCCGCTCTCCTGCGTGGCTATAGGGACCGGCCGAGCGCTGGAAGAGATGCACATCATTCGTCAATCCGAAAGGGGACAGATGTTCTCAGGGCAGTATTAGACCTCGAGAATTCTGTCAGGTAATTTATGAGAAGAATTGTCCTGCTGTGCCTGGTGACTTCGACCCTCCTGATTTCTGGAATCGCTACAGCCCAAAATATTTCCGACCTTCCAGCGAAGCATTGGGCCAGAACTTCGGTCCTAGAAATGGTTAAGTTCGGCGTCATTTCGCTACACGGCGCGAAATTTGACGGGACGACCAAAGTCACCCGCTCAGAACTGGCGATCTCTTTAGCCAAAATGGCGAAGTTGTTAGAAGCAGGAAATTGGCCCAAAGAAGTGAAGTCACTTGGCGAGGCAACAGAAGGTACTTCAGAACCATCCGGCAGTGTCACTCGATATGAACTGGCATCGGTCCTCGATCGGGCTGGCAGGTTTTATATGCATGGTCGACCAAATGCCGGTTCAAAGCGTTACGGCAATAGCGATGCCCTCATGCCACCGATCAAGATCACGACAATCAAGACGACCGATCCCGCGTTTGCTTCTGTGGAATATATGAATCAGAATCACATGCTGGCGCCAAACTCTATCCTGTTGCATGCCGATTCCCAGCTTGTATCCCCGATGGATGTAGCAAAGTGCACTGCGATCATGATTGCAGGCGTGATCGACCGGTTAACCGTTGAGCCCGAAGACAAACCCGTCATCTCCAAACCACCGAAGCGGTAGCTATACTCTATCGAGGTGGCTTGGGACCGATTACGATTGGCGGTTTTGGTCCGATCACCACTGGTGGCTTTGGTCCAATCACCGTTACGGGTATTCGTCGGCGCATAACTCGCCTCTTGATCACTTTCCTTGTTACCGGCGCGTTCCCACGAGCATGTCTTCTCACTAACGATACATCGACCGATACTCCCGGATTACACTCGGCAGTCGTCTCAATTGCGTCCCATCTTAACTTCACGGTCTGTTTGGTGGCGCTTACGATCGAGACTTCAGCAGCATCAGCGTCGTAACTCTTGATTGTGATCTTCACCGGGCCCTCCGCGGTTGTTGCATTGATCCAGTAGGGGACAAGTCGACCACCGCCCGGCGGAAGTTGAAAGGAAGCTGGTAGGGACAACTGCTCGGCCTTCACCGCCGCGACATATGCCTCCAGTGCATGTCCCGCGGTAAGGTATTCGTTTGCGTTTAACAGAGCCTCTCGTGCAAATGTCGACTGTGGAGCTCGCTGATGATAAGATTTCAAATAGGCGAGTATCTCTTCTGCATCGCGTCGATCCTCAATGGCCAGGCTCCGGGCGCGTTCAAGTATCAGGTCGAGTCCGTAGTCCACCGCGGCATAAGTGTCCTCCGCTCTTTCCAGGCTGAAACTTGACCCGTCCGCTGTGGCTACACTAAAGTTGTATCGTTTTCCGGGCACCTGTTCAAAAACGGTAGGTAAATAAAATACGAGGCTTCCTCTTGCTGTTTTCTCGCCCATTGAAGTAACGGTGATGTAATCCGGATTAGCGACGTCGAGCGATCTGACCGTCACGGTATAGAGCGAATCTGGCGCGCTCCCGACGGGTGTGATCTCAATCCGATTGATGCCGAGCGCTCTCGGGGAGGCAGCATATTCTCGCGCCCACCTTGGCGCGGACGGCACGGTTCCAAGGGCAATCCCCTTGAAGATGGGAAATGAGTCGCCCGGGAATTTATCGATATTTGCTGCAAACTGTTTGATGGCAGCATCAATTATTTTCGACGAACCGACTTCTACTAAGTTAGCAAATCGACCGCCAGATATATAAGCGCACATCAGGGCATGAACGATGTCGGTCTGTTTCTGGTCCGTCGCATCAATCCATGGGGCTGCTGTTCGGCCAAATTCACGCTGCTTGGCGAGCCATGCCAGTGCGGCTCCATTTCGGTATTCCGCACCCGGTTTGCCGTCCTGCACATAGGAAAGTTCCATCCCAGGGTGGGTATTGCCATATTCTTTCAAAGGGAACATCGGCAGCGCAGATGGTTCCGTAAAGATGTTGTGCCGCACAAGCTCACGTTCAAAGTGCGGCCGTACGCCAACAATATTAATGGCAGCCGGTGGAA
>JBDUAM010000403.1:0-11789 GCA_040004655.1 Chthonomonadales bacterium
CGGGCAACAACATCAAGAAAGAGATCAATATTCGATTCTCCGACTTCACGGCTTCGGACGATTCGATGGATACGAATAATACTTTCGATTTACCTCTCGCCATGCAGCTTGTCTTCATCGACATCAGCGGGCTGGCCAGTGGACCTGAACAAGACAACACGCTCTGGATCGGAAATATCAAAGTCGTAAAATAGGTTTCAGGTAATCTTGGGTTCAAATTGACTTTCGCGCCCGTAAGCAGGTAGAAACGACAACATGACCGTTGCTGTAAAAATCGCATCTCGAATTCGACGCGCAAAGACAGAGGACATGATCGCCGTTCAGGCGCTCATCAACTTTTTTGCCGACCGCGACCAGATGCTGCATAGAAGCATGAGCGAACTCTACGAGAACGTGCGAGATTTCTTTGTGGTGGAAGTTGATGGCGAAATAGTAGGCTGCGCGGCATTGCATGTCACCTGGAAAGACCTTGCGGAACTGAAATCGCTGGCCGTTTCGGAGAAGATGCAGGGATCAGGTTTTGGTCGACAGCTCATTGAAGCCTGTATTCAAGACGCCGAGACGGCTGGAGTGCGAAAAGTCTTTGCGCTTACGTACGTACCAAAATTGTTTGAAAAGCTTGGTTTCGCCCTTGTGGACCGTTCGCTGCTGCCGAGAAAAGTTTGGACGGAGTGCGTATTCTGCCCGAAGTTTCCGGATTGTGGTGAAATCTATGTACTATATACGTTGCCCTAACGCCCCGTGAGGAATTGCCTGACGTGTTAGATTACTTCATTCCGCAGCGCATCCGAAACTTCTTCACGGACACTTTTACCCTCCACGACAACCCAGTTTTTGTACGAGAGGAGCGGCGTGATCGCCGGCGAAAAGATAAGATTGTCCTCATTGGGCTGTGCCTCGGGATTGCGTTACTTGCCCTTACCTCCTTAGACCTCTTTCTGAATTACCTTCATTCGGTTGGCGCCATTCAAGGCAGCCTGCCAATATACATTGGTGGAAGCTACCCACGGTTTTTCTTCTACGCACTATCGATGATTCATTTCATCTTTGTGCAGATCGCCGTTTTTCGCAGAACGAGTTCCTTCTTTCTAACGGAATATCGGCAGAACACACTTCAAACCCTGCTGTGCACCAGAATTGAACCGTTCCAACTCGTCCTCCAATCGACATTTTTCCCGTTCTTGCAGACATTGGCAATCATTGCCGCGCCATTGCCGCTTTATGCTTATCTGGTCGGCTGCGGTGGATGCAGCCTCCTCGAAATGTTGGCGTTGTTTTCACTCTTTACCATGATGGGCTTTCGTCCTCCACGATGGCCAGTGCCGGTGTTTGCAGGCATCCCGGCGGATGTCATCCAGAAGCGACAGCGAAGTGCCGCACCGAAAACCTGGGGCGACTTCTGGCTCTATCAGGGTCTATGGATTTACCTGGTCTCATTATCTGTCACCAGTCTGGTTTTCGGGTCAAACTGGGGATGGAAGTGTGTAAGTCCAATCTTAGAGATCATGCCCACGGCCGTTCAACGTACGATATATGTTGTGCCTCTCACGCTCGCATCCACAATTAGTGTTTCATTGTTTTCTCCAGCGCTCCACTTCCAGTGGCACATTGCGCCTATAGTCTTCATCTTTCCGCTCTATCTTTTTGCGCGCCTGATGTCCATCTGGGAGAGCAGTATCTTCCTGCGGACCGGCGACGTGGATACCGGAACCCAGATGTGGGACCTCGGCCACTATTGGCGTCTGCGACGAATTTATGGGTTGGCCATACCGTTCTTATTGATGGGATTTCTCTGGAAGCCATATGTCGGGAGCGGTCGACTTTCGGGTCTACTCTTCGTTAACGCCGGCCTACCTGCTCAAGCAGAGAAGGGACTCTGGTGGCTTGCAGGATGCCTTACGGCGTTGATTGTCTGGGCGCGGGTTCGAGAAGTTGCAGAAGCCATTCGAAGTTATGTTCCAGACGATGATGAAGATCGACCGACAGGTAGAACTCAATGGATGCAGCGATTGCAATACGTATTCGCCCCGATGGCGTCAATCTACGGGATGGTCTTTCTATCTTTCATATTGGCGGGAACTGCGCCGTTCAACCCTGGAAATCTCTCGATAGCTGCGGCTTGCTTTCTGCTGACCCTGGCCGGAATACCTGTTGCTTATGGGCTGCCTGGCCCGAGCTTCATGTACATAGTTCTGCTCGTAGCTCCGATGGCTGGATGGGTTCTACCTTATCAAATTGGCGGAGCAATCGCCGGGTTGAGCCCTGTTACGGGATTTGTGAGTCTATCCGAACACGCGCAGCGCATTCTCGATTTGAATCCTTCGTCGCATTCCACTATATTGCCGTGGTTCATGTGCCTGCCGCTGAGTCTTGTTGGAGGAGTTATCGCTCACTTTGTATTCCGGAATAGAGTGACGGCAACAACTGGAGTCAAATTACCTACGGTCTTCAATATGCCATCCAAGTATGCCAAGGCCGTAACCGCACCTGAGGTGAATCCAGTACCGGCTGGAAATGCACCACCTGTTATTAATAAGTCAAAAGCAAAGAGATTAAAAAAGAACAACCTCGCGAAGGCGGGTTCTATCTCCCGGACCTCTGTGCTGCACAAGGTCGATACACCACTTGCGACAGCATTCATCCGGTGGTTTCAGGGAATCTTTGATAATGCTGTGTGTACGAAAGAGTTGCGAGTGCTGCTGCGCGGGCGATGGTCGGTAAAGGAACTGAAGATGTTCGGCATCTTCGTTGCCGTCATGGTAGTGATTATTGCGGCTCGATATGATTTTGCGGCTACGTTTCTCTCCCTGTTTTCTGTTGGCATATTTGGGATTAATGGCGGCAACCCCTGGAGAGGATCATCTAATCCAGTTCCAGAGATTTGTGGCGGACTTGCGGTTATCGTATTTGGAGCCAGCACCATCATCGCGTTCATTGGTGGGCCGAGCGCATGCAGCACAACGTTTGTCAGAGAGCGGGATCGGTCGACTCTCGGATTTTTGCTTGTCACACCCATGCCTACTTCAAAGGTAATTCTGGGAAAACTCGTTGGGTCTCTGGTGCCCATTCTTACGGTCATCCTGCCGCTCTATGTGCTGGGATTAGTTCTTACGCTGCCTCTCTTTGCATTTGCATCGGCTGATCGTGTATTGTTGACATTGGGCCTCGGACTGTACATTCCTGTGGCAACGGTATGGCATTCCGGCACGATCGCTCTGGCATTTTCCAGCATTTGCCGACGCGAGACCGATGCAGGAGGGTTCGCCGTTTTGCTGATCATGGCAGAGGTATTTGGCGCAATCTGGCTGACGGTGGTGATTGATAACAGCGAATGGGTAAAGCAAAACTTCCAAATGGATGCTGGTTGGCTGTTCGTGTGGATATTCTTGATGACAGTAATCACATTCTTGTTTAGTGATGTGGCCATTACGCTGCTCCACTGGCGACTAAATCGAATGCGATTTGGCAACATTGCCTTTGAGAGTTCTTCCGTTCAGGCGTAGAGTTGTTATCGTATTGCGTTAATAATTGTTTCAGATCGCGCGATACTCCGACCATCTACACAGACAGAAGTTTCTGCAATCCTGCTTCGACACGCTTTGGGCGCATGAGATGAAAACACAGACCACTTGCTGCGTTCGGCTGAGCCAGCCGCAATGGGATAGGTTACGGCTTCAACAACCCCAGCGATCCGAGCCAGTCGCCAAATCGTTCAATCCATGTGTCGACCGGCAAGCCCCGCTTAATCATCCCAAATCCGTGTCCGCCTTTGGCATAGATGTGGAGCTCCACGGGCTTATTTGCGCCTTTCCACTCTGAATAGAGCTTCAGGCTGCCTGCGGAAGCGCCATCGTCACTGGCTACCAGAATGAACATCGGCATCGCGTCGGTCGGAACTGGTGCGCCGCCCGTGCCTCCACCATAGATCGGCGCTGCGAAGTCTGGTCGACTTTCTGCTTTGTGGTCCATTACGACGCCCATTGTCACCGCAGCCCCGGCGGAGAACCCGATGATCCCCACTCGATCAGCCTTGACCCCAAACTCGGCAGCGTGTTCACGCACGACTTTGATAGCCTGTCGACCGTCTGCTGATGCGAGACCGGGGATGGCTTTCAGTTCCGCTTGAGCTCGCTCGATCAACGCGGCATCACCACTATCAGGTTTTGCAGGCTTCCTGCCAAAAAGAAGGTCGAGGTGCTTCTGGAATTCCTCAGGAGTCGCGCCGGTGTTCACGAGCCGATACTTCAACACAAAGGCCGCAACGCCGCGTTCCTGCAGCCACTTCGCGACTTCAATCCCTTCGCTGTCCCACGAGTGAAATCTAAATCCGCCTCCCGGGCATACGACTACGGCCGTCCCAGTGGCTTTTGTCTTGTCGGGAAGAAAGACGGTAAGCGTAGGGGTCACGACATTCCGGATCATCCGCTGCTTGCCGTTCAGGTACTCGACCTCTTTTTGGGTCCACGTCTCGGAGCCGGGGGCTACACCAGTCCAGATGGGGATGACGGGTTGCTGGGCGGAGGCCAAGGCACATGTGGTCAGTATGCAGATAGTGACGAATGGCCGGTTTAGTCGATTCATGGGTTGTCTCCGAGGCGGAATAGGATGCTTACTCAATATCGAGGAAGTATGGCGGGCATGCCGGTGGATGTCAACGGGGTATTGAGCAGGATTACTGACAACATTTGAGTAAATTGCGACAAATGATGTTGTGGGAGAAAGTCGTTGGATTTGGATGAAGTATTAGATTTAGTGATCGAGCGATCCAAATTCGGTCTAACTAACGAGAGACAGACCGAGCAGCGAATAATTCAGCCAATATTGGAAGCAATCGGCTATAGCGTGATGGATTATGATCCTCAAACACACAACGGAAAGGGATATTTCCCCGACTATACGATGCTCGCAAAGTCAGTGTTTACATGGTTTCTCGAGGCGAAAAAGTGGGGGGAGGTTCTTACTGACGATCATGCAGTTCAAGTTCTAAATTACACAAATACGGAAGGATGTCGTTGGGCTGTTCTCACCAACGGTAGGAACTGGCGGCTATATGACAATTCCATTCAGGGTATCCCTTCCGACAAGTTTATACGAGAGTTCACTATTAACGAAACCGAAGATTTCAAGTCGTTTGCAATAGCCATTAGTAAGGAGTGTATCGTGTCACAGTCAATCGAAAAACAAGTCATTCCTTGGAAACTTAACGAACGGTTGAAACCCGTCTTAATGGACCCTCGGAATATTCTCATAAGTTCTTTGATTTCCCATGTTAAACATATCAAGGGCTTGTCGGACGTAACGCCTGAAGATTTATCAGATTGGTTTGCAAAAACACTTTCCGATAAGCCAGCTTTCAAACTAGTGTCTTATGTAGCACTAAAACCCCTGGAGGAAACCATGAGTACAAATGAAACGGTGTTGAACTCGAATGAGTGGATGTCATTGCCAGAATTGGTAGTTTATCTGGCCAGGTATGGAACTAGCGGAGGTACTACTACCCCACATCTGTGTAGCATTGGTGAGGTGGTGCAGAAACCAATATCAAGTTGGATTGGAATGGCACGTAGGATTGTGGCGTACGCGTTGGAGAACTGCGGTCAGCCGTTGCCAATCGATATTCCCTATTGCCCGCTGGGAGAACCATTTATCGACACAAAGCCAATAAAAGAAAAGGTAGACAACTTCATCGTAGTAAACGGACAAAAGTACTACATAAACCATACCAGTAATGCATCACAATTTGCTGACAAATGTATCATGATTTGTGATGCTTTTGGCATAGACAAGTCAACTATTTTTGTCAAATTGCGAGTTTATAAGGGTGTTCGGCGGGTGGATGGAGACTAAATCACAAGGCTCATCCACCCGGACCCACCAATCAACTCAAATCTTATTCCGATCTTCGGCCGGTACGTCAGGGACCCCGTCAAGCGCCTTAACGTAATCTGCCCGGTAGCCCTTGCCCGCACGCTCTCGGACAAGGTTGGGATTGTATCGATCTGAGTTGCGCAACACTGCTACCTTTTCAGCAAGTGCGCTTAGCGCAAGTTGATTGATAGAAACACCTTCTTTTTCTGCAATATCTCGCAGCTCGTCATGCAGGGAATTTGGAATTCTTATGCTCAATGCGCTCATTGTACCCTTCCTCGTACCGCTCAATATTTACGACTAGTATTGTATATAATACTACAGGTGATACCAATTCGGTATTTCGCGAATTTTAATGATCTGAGTAATTCGAATGAACCCTTTTGTTTAATCTAGGCACAAATAAGCAAAGGAGATCGTCCATGAACACTCATTACATTCCTCTCGACGCAATTCAGATTGCAAAACCGTGCCCGGTTAGCTGGGACTCCATGCAGGGCGATGACCGAATTCGAAACTGTTCGGGATGCAATTGCAAGGTCTACAACATTGTCAACTTTACCCGGGAAGAGGCAGAGGAGCTTCTGCTGGCAAACAAGCCGCCGTGCCTGCGAATTTACCAGCGACCAGATGGAAAAGTGATGACGAAGGATTGTATTGAAGGAGTTCGAATAGAACACTGGCGATTGCGACGGATGATCATGAGGAGCGTGGTTTTACTGCTCACTCTGATTCCGGCAATTCCTTATGCCGCAGCCGCTACTAAAGAAGAGATTCGGTTAAATATTCTGAACACCAAATGGCGAGAAGCTCATTTAGGAAACCTTTCGTGGCTAATCGACATGGTGCTACCGGCTACAAATTCAGACGAACCGAGCCCGATGCCCATGGCTGGGAGTATATCTAGTATTTCTATGGGTGCGCCGCGAGCGCCAATGCCACCTTCGGCAAGATTAGGAATGATAACGGCGCCGCCAAAATCGAAATGATCGAACGCCGACCTTGATCATGTTTCCGGTCGGCGTTCATTGCGTACGGCTTAAGAGGCTCGGAGAATGCTCAAGAGGTGTTCGTCCAGAGCTCCTTGATCCACGATGAAGGATTGCAGGGCGCTCTGTGTCATCAAGTCGTCGAGGGCAGGTGAGTTTGCACCAGGCCATCGGGCCAGATCAGGGATCTTTCCCTTGGTGCGAACGTCTGTCATCTCCTGCTCGGTGAACGGGTAGAAGAGTTTGGTCCCGTGTTCCGAGTCAGCCAGACGAATATCGTTTCCGGTGAGGTTGACACCACCCTTTGTAACAAGTTCCGCGGCGAACGCTTTGAACTTTTCGTCCACGTCCCAGAAGGCGTTTGTGCGGGAAACATCGGCGGCACTTGAAAACGACACTTCGAATTTGTGGTCGACCTGCGAAGAGATGCTCGCAGGGTCAGGATTGTTGGTTAAGAACTCTTTGACGGCTTTTGGCGGAATGGTATAGACATCCGTGCCGGCAAGGCTCGATACCTGCGCGGCTGATCGCATGCTTGCAGCAATCAGTTTTGTCTGGGTCTTACCCGTGGCGCGAGCTTCTCGCAGCATTACTTGAGTAGCCATTTCGGCTTTCTCGCCGACGTTCACACCGTCGCCCCAACCGTTATCGGCAATCACAGCGTTTAATCGACCAAGAAAAACATTACAGTAAGTCGGGCCCGAGAGCAGTGCCGCGAGATAATTCTGCCGCGCACTAAACCCGAGCGTATAATTGACGGGAATACCCTTCGCGCGAACCTGTGCGACAGCGCAGTAACCTTCGGGGGTCAGTGGGATCTTGATGATGAACCGCTCCGGGCAGATTGCGTAGTAGCGTTCCGCATAGGCGACTGTTCGGCCAATGTCATGCGAAACCGCCGGATGCAGTTCAACACTCACCTTAACGCCGAATGCCTTCACAAGACGCAACGCGATATGGCAGTTGACAATGAACCCGAGTTCCATCACCATTTCGTCTTCAGTCAGTCCGCCGCCGTATGTTCTGAGGTCCGCCAGGGCTTCGCGGGCAACTTCGTCCAGAACACCGGTTTGTACTACCTGGTTGGCAAGAGTGTTATTCGTGGTAAGTGCCGTAAAGTCTTTATGCCAGAGTCCCTGTGCCTCTTCCAGATTACCTGTATCGAGCCACAATTCGGTCCCGAGGCTGGTTAGCTTGTCGAGTGCTGGGCTGGTCGGGGAATCCTGAGGAGTAGGGTTGTTCAGAGCATCCTGCGCGGTCTTGCGAAGTTTCTCATCGACGATGGTGATGTGACGACTCATGGGACAATGCCTCCGGAGGGAAATCGAATGATGTATTAGATTGGCACAAATCTAATACCTCCTACGCACTCGAGGCATGTTTAGTCTCGTTAATGTTTTGTAAATGCCTCAGGCGGCACCTTACTGGCCCTGCCCAAGGGCAAATCCGGGAACCTCGTCAAAGTGGCAAAGGTTCTCACATTTGATGAAATCCAAACCAACTTCGTCAACTCTTTGCAACAGGGCAATAATATCCATGTTTGTTGCCACCTTGTTGCCATGTGAAGCCATAAACCTGCATCGCCAATGGTCGGTACAAAAAGTCTCCGGAATTCCGTTTGGCCAGACCTTGACGCCTCGGTTGGTGACCATTTGCAGCTTGAGCGCGTCCGTCTCGGCCGTTTGCAGGCGCCCTGCCAGCGTACTCGGGTCCGTTTCTCGACTATGCAGAAACACATCTACTCCAACCAATTCTTTTACCGCCGGCTGTTGTCGAACATAGGTGATCGGTTTCAATTGCGTACTGGCTTCTGGATAATCGACAGCCGCCATCTTTTCAGGCAATGAGCCTAATCGAAAGGCAACTTCTTTGGTGAACTCACGAGTTCCGAGGAGTTTGTCCTTGTTTGTCATGATGTCAGCGGTCTGATATCCAGCTTCAATAGTACTTAGCCAGGCATTGTGAAGGCGTGAAGCGATTTTCCCTAGACCGATGTGTTGAAGCATCATCACCGAAGCTAAGATCAACCCTGACGGGTTTGCCATGTCCTTACCCGCAATGTCTGGAGCTGAACCATGAATGGCTTCAAACATGGCGCCATGTTCACCAATATTGGAGGAACCTGCGAGACCTACAGAACCGGCGACCTGGGCCGCAACATCCGATAAGATATCGCCATACAGATTCGGGAGCAACACAACATCAAATTTTTCGGGCGTATCTGCCAGCCTCGCCGCACCGATATCCACGATCATGTGATCTGTCTTAATTGCAGGGTATTCCGCAGCTATCTCATCGAACACCTGATGGAATAACCCGTCTGTCAGCTTCATGATGTTATCTTTTGTCATGCAGGTGACGCGCTTGCGGCCGTTTTGGAGGGCGTACTCAAAGGCATATCTCGTAACTTTTTCACAGCCCGGGCGAGTGATCAACTTGAGGCACTGCATGACTTCGTCGGTCTGGCGATGCTCAATTCCAGCGTAGAGATCTTCTTCATTCTCCCGGATGATCACAAGATTCATGTCTGGGTGAAGCGTTTTGACATAAGGGTGGTATGAGACACAAGGCCGGACATTTGCATATAGGCCAAGACTTTTGCGAACAGTCACGTTTAGGCTTTTGAATCCCTTCCCTTGAGGCGTCATGATAGGAGCCTTCAAGAAGACATGTGTTTTACGGAGGGAATCCCACGCGGTCGGCGCAATTCCGGACGTCTCGCCTCGTTCATAGACCTTCTGACCGATTTCGATGATCCCTACATCCAGCCTGGCTCCAGCCTCTCGCAAAAGAAACAACGTCGCCTCCATGATTTCGGGTCCAATTCCATCTCCGTGAGCAACTGTGATCGGCGTGGGATTCATTGTTATTTCCTTTCGCTTCGAGTTATAATGTATGATGCGAAGAATATACCGCGAAAACAAATACGCGTCAAGTGATACGCGAAAAATATGTCGTATTATAGTGTGGGGGTCTAAAAAGTGACTGATGCCATTAAGAAAAACACACCGATTGGGTGGACGTTCTTGACGAACCACTCGCACGTCCTTATCTGCCTGCATCAAAACCCGGACATGCGCCTGCGTGACGTTGCTGTGTCCGTGAATATTACGGAACGAGCCGTTCAGAGGATTGTTGCGGATCTTGAAGCTGCGGACATCCTTGTACGGTCAAAAGAAGGGAGAAGAAATAGATACGAGATCAATGTAAACCTGCCTTTGAGGCACCCGATCGAAGCACACAAAAAGGTTGCAGATCTCCTCAAACTTGTTGAGGGCAATTCTAATCTTGAGTAAAGATACCGCCTAAGATGGATGCTAAGGACAAGGGCCTACCAGCCAGACCCTCAATTATTCTTAAATAACCATCAATATCAAACTTACGTTTGAGACCCGCCGCATTCATGTACCGAACCATGCCGAATATCTTTCGCTCACCCCACGGTCGATCATGCTTGCCAAAACACCATGCGACTCCCGCATAGGAGTTCGCATCGCGACCGTCAAGGAAGTACCGGTTGTTGAGATAGAGCGCCGTATTGAACGCATTTTCTGGCGTGTTGGACCATTCGATGATCTTTTTGCCCCAGTACATTCTCATGTATCCGTGCATCTTCCCGGTCAGGACCATTTCCATCTGTGCAGCATTCCAGTAAGGGTCGTGCGTATTGGCGCCTTCAAGTTCAGTCCGTGAGTAATTGTAATCACGCACATCTTTGGCATGCTTTGCGAGCGTCATCTTCGCCCAATCTGGCAGGCAACCGAATTTGTCGTAATCCGGATTGAAGTAAACGAAGTTCATGCTCAACTCTCGCCGAACAATGAGGTCTTCCAGAAAAGCATCTATGTCGACCTGAGAATGGTGCTTGCTAACTTCAAGTGCGATCTCCAGGGGCGAGATGTGCCCGAAGTGCAGGTACGGGCTCAAATGCGAAACGCGATTGGCGGCAGGATCATTTCGGCGAGTGGCGTATCCTTCAAGGTCGCCTTCAACAAAGTGCATCAACCGACGACGCGCCTCCGTTTCTCCTCCGATGTAAATGGAGACTGGCTTTACACTGCGATCCAAATCAAGTTGCGAGAGGGCAAGGTCGATGTCATCAATCTGCCACGAGGGAATATCGCAATCGAGAATTGGATATTCCACCTTTTGCTGCGGAAGCGGCAATAGATATTCCTGAAGAAGTCGGTGCAGCTTGGGACGCAGGGTCGCGGCGGTCCACTCTTCTTTGCCGGACGCTGTCTCGACGGGCACAACCACATCCGATTCGACTTGCACAACGCTGCAATGGGCCTGCTCTATAACACACTTTCGCCAATAGCGCTGGACTCGGAGATACCCTCGATCCATGACCAGCAGAGATGCTCGTTGAGACAGTTCAATGGCGGCTTGATCTGGGCTGGCGCGATGGATGATTAGTGGAATTCCACGTTCTGCCAGTCGGGCTTGTGTGTCCTGCAACCCTTCGAGTAGAAACTTGTAATGCCGCTCGTTCGCCTCCGGATAGTTATCGGTAATACCGAAAAGGACGACTAATCCCATCTGCTGATCATTCGCAGCTTCAATTGCAAATTCGAGAGCGTGATTGTATGTAGATCGAACGGATTGCTGCATCCAATAGAGAACAAACTCGCCGTTCGGGTTGTCTCTTTCGCCGAATGATCGGAACCGAGTGGGATGAATCAAATGAGCCTTATTCGTTATTTATTTACGACGGAGTTCTTTGCGAATTACCAGCTTCACCGAACCATAATCGTCTGAAAAGCGTGCGATCTTCACGTCGACCAATGCAGTCTTCAAAGCCTCGCTGCGAATGAAATCTTCGCCGAAACCTGCTTTGGCAAGAGATCGTGAGTAGATCACCCAGATAGCGCCGTCGGGTTGGATGGGGTTGATCAATGTAGGAAGCAACGATATAGCGTCGGCTTCATC
>JBDUAM010000132.1:0-3489 GCA_040004655.1 Chthonomonadales bacterium
AACCGCAAACCGAGTCGCCGCAACCGAGGCATTAGAAATGGTCAAAGCACGGGTAGAAAAGCAGCGAGAAGCCAACACTCTACTTCGACCCTCTTCAGCAAATGACGTCGCGGCGGATCGATACCTGCGTCCGGCTGAATACTCCGACACTGATCCTGACAGCTTGCTTCGACCAGCAAGTTCTGAATGAGAGCGGCTAACTGAGGATGGAACTACAGAATTCCCAACCTGAAGAGGCCGTTGTCGTTGCGCCTGAACCGTCCAAGTTGCGAATCAAGACGGATAAGAAAGGCAAACACGTCGCTGAAATCACTCGAGAAGAAGCCATTGCCAACTTAAAGAAAGCCAGCGAGAAGAAGAGACGCCGCAAAAAGATCAGAGGCATCATCATAGGTGTGTACGTCGGTATTATTCTCATACTTCTCCTTGTGTACTTGTATAAAAGCATAACGACCGGAGATTGGAGTCATTTTAATGACAAGTGGTTCCATTTCTTCAATTTCTTCAACGTCCTTAGTGCAACTGGTGCAATGTCATTCGAACAAAAACAGACGGCAAAGGCATTGGCGGAGTTGGGAGATCTTGATACCGTCGGTGTACTCATTGAAGCATGGAATTCTGATGCTCGCAAAAGCGAAGACGTCGAGCGAAATACGCTGCTTGAACAGGCGCTCGAAAAATTGCTGCCGCAATTGAATGAGAGCAACAAGAACCTTCTCGAACCTCATCAACGCGAAAGCCTGTTTGAAATACTCAGGCACAACCCCGTGCGTTTAACGCGGCTGATAATCGCATGCCTCAAGGAGATTGGTGGGGAAGATGCCATTAAGCCGCTTGAGAAGTTCGCTAATCGCGACCCGGACACGCGAGTGGACAAAGCGGTTTGCGAGATTGCAAAAGAGGCGCTGATTGTCATAAAAGCACGCGTTGAAAAACAGCGCGAAGCTAACACTCTACTTCGACCATCGTCTGCTAACGACGTCGCCGCGGACCGATACTTACGTCCGGCGGACTTTACAGAAACCGATTCTGACAACCTGCTTCGACCAGCAGGTCCCGAATGAGAGCGTCTAACTGAGTATGGAACTACAGAATTCCCAACCTGAAGAGACCGTTGTTGTTACGCCTGAACCGTCCAAATTGCGAATTCAGACAGATAAGGCGGGCTACAACTTTAACGAAATCACTCGGGAAGAGGCCATTGCGAATCTGAAAGCCGCCCGCGAAAAACGACTGCGTTGGGCAAAGATCACACTCAGGGTAATTGGGGTTTATGTAGCAATCGTTGCAGTTTTCCTGTTAATTTATATTTATAGGAGCATAACTACGGGACACTGGGGTCGCTTTGATTCTCCGTGGATCAACCTGATTAGCTTCATTAGCGTTATTGCAGGTGTAACGGGCGTACGTTCTATTGAACAGAAGGAAACTGCAAAGGCATTGGCTGAATTGGGTGACATCGAATCGGTTGGCGTCATCATTGAAGCATGGAAACTCAATGCCGGAAATAACGAAGATCAAGCGTTTAACAAATTGCTCGCTGCGTCCCTGACCAATCTGTTACCGCAATTGAACTCAAATAATCGGGATCTGGTAGAGCCTCACCAATTTGAGATTCTTTACCAGATACTTCAAAAGCGGCTTTACAAAATGCCAAAGCCAATAATCCTCTGTCTCAACGAGATTGGTGGGGAAGATGCGATAAAACCACTCGAAAAGTTCATTGCAACCAAAGAAGATTCTCCGGTGGCAAATGGGAACAGGGAGCTTGCCAGGGAAGCTCTGGCGTCTGTGAAAGCTCGCGTTGAAAAACAGCGAGAAGCCAACACCTTGCTTCGACCCTCCTCGGCCAACGACGTTGCAGCGGATCGATATCTGCGTCCAGCGGACTTTACAGAATCAGATTCCGCGACACTCCTTCGACCAACAAATCACGAGTAATTCACTCTACATTCCTACCGAACGCACAATTCCGGCAATCAAATCCTACTTGCGGTATAATGTAGGTCCCAAATCTGATTTTGCACGGTTCCAATGATGCCCGTGTCCAGCGTTCGCCGCTCCGCTCCGCTCTCGTGGAACGCTTTCTGGCGATGTGGACATGGGCATAACTGTCCGAAAGAGGTTCAAGATGCCCAAGAAGACCGATGGCCTGTACGACCCGCAATTTGAGCACGACGCCTGTGGCGTTGGATTTGTTGCGAATATCAAAGGCGTTCGCTCTCACGATATCGTGGAGAAAGCGCTTCAGATTCTGGTCAATCTCGCCCATCGCGGGGCATGCGGCTGCGACCCGGAAACGGGCGACGGCGCGGGCATTCTCACGCAAATCCCCCATACGTTTTTTCAGAAAGAACTCGGCGCCAAACTCCCCAAAGCCGGTCACTACGGCGTGGGAATGGTCTTTCTGCCTCAGGATGCCAATGAGCGCGGTCTCTGCGAAGCCATCATCAATCAGGCGGTCAAGGCCGAGGGCCAGACTCTCATCGCGTGGCGCAACGTTCCCGTCGACAGCCGAAAGATCGGTCCAAAATCGCGCGAAGTGGAACCGGTCATCAGGCAGTTCATCGTGGGTCGAGGCGCCAATGCCGTTGACGACGCCATGTTTGAGCGCAAACTCTACGTCATCCGCAAGGTAATCGAAAAGATCGTCACGGGCAAGCCGATCCAAGAGATGGATATGTTCTACATCTCCAGCCTCTCCTCGCGCACCATCGTTTACAAGGGCCTGCTCATGGCCCACCAGATCGGACTCTATTATAAGGACCTCGCCAATCCCGCGTTCACCACTGCGCTGGCGCTGGTCCATCAGCGATTCAGCACCAACACGTTCCCCACCTGGCCATTAGCCCATCCGTATCGATACATCGCGCACAATGGCGAGATCAATACCGTTCGAGGGAATCGCAACTGGATGCGGGCACGCGAAGCCGGTTTAACCTCCCACCTCTTCGGCGAGGATATCAAGAAGCTTTCGCCGCTCGTGAATGAATCCGGCAGCGACTCGGCGACCCTCGATAGCGCGCTGGAACTTCTCATTGCCGGCGGACGAAGCCTGCCCCACGCCATGATGATGCTCGTGCCGGAAGCCTGGGGCAATAACGAGCAGATGGACCACGATCGACGCGCCTTCTACGAGTACCACGCCTGCATGATGGAACCGTGGGACGGCCCTGCCGCCATCGCTTTCACGGATGGCCGATCCATTGGCGCGATTCTGGATAGAAACGGTCTGCGACCCGCCCGCTACCTCGTCACCAAAGACGATCTGGTGGTGATGGCCTCCGAGACAGGAGTCCTGGATATTCCGGCGGAGAACATCAAAGAGAAGTGGCGACTGCAACCGGGCAAAATCTTTTTGGTCGACACCGTCGCGGGCAAGATTATTTCCGATGACGAACTAAAGAACCGAATCATCCGCCGCCGACCTTACGGCCAATGGCTCTCCGAGAATAAGATCGACCTGCGCGATTTACCCGAAGGTGATGA
>JBDUAM010000271.1:0-3486 GCA_040004655.1 Chthonomonadales bacterium
GCAATCGCAATCGAGACCAGGGGGACGACGTCGCAATTCGAGAGGTATCTGATCTATTTCGGCAGGCAAAATATGCCCTCGGTCGAGACCGTGCCGTCGACATTTTCTTCGAGACTGAGCGTGAGTTTTACGTCGCGAAGAACCGGGCTGCGCAGATTCAGCTTTCCCGGCAGCAGGCATGTGGGTTCGGCTGGGCAAATCAAGATCACCATACTTACAGAAGTTCGCGGGAGGCTTTTCAGAGTCTGATTTTGTTGTGGCACTCCATGGGGTTCATCGCGCGGGAACGGTTTTATGCGGGCGATCAAGCAGGGTGGGGAGCGCAGGTGATGGAGCATCCAGTGAGTCGCGTGGTTCTATTCTGCGACGTGGACGTTGCGCCACATGAGTTGGATATCAATTTTGCCAATGAACTCCTGCCAGAACGGGAACAGCTTTGGACAATCGGACTCTGGTGCGAACTGCACGGTGGCAGTATTGGTGCGGCGGGAATGCACCATCTGGAGTGTGAGTTCAACTTCGAAGCGGCGAGTGAGTTAATGGAGTCGGCGGGGATCGGGGTCATGGCTCCGTTTACGGACTTGCCGGTCCTTAGGCAAGCGTTTACGAAAGCCGAATTGTGGAAGGTGCCCGAGGATAGGCTTGAGAAGTTAGTCGTGCGAGGCGCAATCTCAAAGGAACAAGCAGAGAAGTTTGCAACAGTCGGCGCGCCGGGAAGTCACCTGGAGATATTGCAGCGGTGGGAAGGCTTCAAGGGGTTCAACAAGACTGGCGTCAGCAGTATTATCCGCGACACTGACGCCCGACTTGCGAATAACTAATGAACGATGACAAAACTCCCGTCTGGTTTTGCATAGGCAGATAACAAAGTCCACGCAGGAAGGCCCTCCATATGGCCCCGGGCGCCGAGAAGTTTACCAGACTTATCCATCAACTGCCAACTAAATGATCCACCTTTGGCCCAGCCGGTACCCTCAGTCCAGGCGAAGAGTGTATCTCCATTTGCATTTCCCGCCACGACAGGATGCTTACTCTTCGATATCCCCGGGGCGACCAAAGGAACCGTAACAGATTTCCCGTCAGCAAGCAGGCGAGCGGTGAAAACCTGTTCCTTCGTCTCCCAACCGAGCAATGTCTCTCCTCCTGAAAGGGAAGCCTGAGAATAGCTGCTCATGGGGCAGGCGTTGATGGGCCAGGCATCAATCGAGCGGTTAGTAAAAGTCTGGCCGCGATCTGTTGAGGTCATCAACATGGTGTCGCGTTCGGTGCCACTATTGCGGGCGGCGCGATAGAGGACAGAAATTCGACCAGCAGCATCGGTAGTCGCCTTCATGCTGCAGCACGCGCAGGCTCCAGTAGGATCAGGATTGACCATCTTCTCACGTGAAAAAGTTGTTCCACCGTCATGAGAAACGGTAAGAAACACGCCTCGGGCACCTTCTCCGGTCTTGATCTCTGGTGGCGCAGTGTGCCAGAAAGCGTAGACATTGCCTCGAGCATCTGCCGCGACCGTACTTCCGCCGTCCAGGTTTCCCGTCCACTGGCAGAGGTTCCGTTGCTTCTCGAACGCGGTGCCTTCGCCATTCAATCGTGTGTAGGCCAGGTACATAGGCGCATATGCTTTGCCATTCTTTGGAGCAAGTCCATTCCAGACAACATGAATTCGACCATCGCCGCCAATGGCAATCTGCTCCGAGCGGATGGTTCCGGTCGCCATGGCAGTCGCAGGATCGCTGTTCACGCGTACGGGTGTGGTCGCGGATTTGATACCTTCGGCGGAGGGGTAGTGGACGTAGAACAGGTCGCCAGCTTCGGGCGCGCCTTTGTAATAAACGAGGTGCACAATGCCTTTGCTGTCGACCAGTGCCTGAGGTTGAATAGCTCCGTTTGGCAGCGATTCGACGGAAACTGTAGGAGCAGGCGTAGTCGACGCTCCGATATTAGTTCGGCAGATTATGGCGGTCGCCAACAAAGCTATGGATATAGGTGCAATAAGTTTCGGCATGTCAAATCCTCACAAGCATGTGTAGTAGAAAAGGGCGCTCGAACAGCCATATGTTACAATATAGACAACGAAACTGCATACATTCTGGAGCGAAAAAGTAACCTTGCCTTCTCAACACCCAATTATTGAACAATTAAATCGACGCATTCTGATCCTCGATGGCGCTATGGGAACCATGATCCAGCGGTGGAAATTGACCGAAGCCGACTACCGTGGCGACCGTTTTCATGATCACCCCATCGACCTGAAAAATAACAATGAGACATTGACGTTGGTTCGACCCGACATCATCGCGGCCATCCACAAAGAGTATCTTGCGGCCGGCGCCGACATCATCGAGACGAATACCTTCAACGGACAGTCGATCAGCCAGTCAGACTTTGGGCTGGAAGGCATCTGTTACGAATTGAACTACGAGGCGGCACGTATTGCCCGACTCTGCGCTGATGAGTTCACTGCGCTCGATCCTTCAAAACCGCGATTTGTCGGAGGCGCTTTGGGTCCGGCGACCCGAAGCGCGAGCGTGGTGGTCGACGTCAATCGACCTGCATACCGCAATGTCACGTTTGATGATCTTGCCGAAGCCTACAAGCTCGAGGCTCAAGCGCTGTTGGATGGCGGAGTCGATCTGCTGCTCTGCGAGACGACTTTTGATACTCTTAACCTAAAGGCTGCACTCTTCGCCATTCAGACGCTGTTTGCAGAAGGTGCTCGCGTTGTTCCGGTGATGGCGTCGTTGACGATTACTGACCTTGCTGGCGGAAACCTTTCCGGTCAGAACCTGGAAGCCATGTGGAACTCCATATCCCATGCTCCACTGATCTCGGTCGGGTTGAACTGCGCACTGGGTCCGGACCTGATGCGGCCCTTTATTGAAGAACTCTCAGGGCTGGCTCCAATTTATGTCAGCGCCTACCCGAATGCCGGACTTCCCAATCCGTTAGCCGAAACCGGATTTGACCTGACCCCATCGGACATGGGACCGATGCTCGGCGAGTGGGCGCAAAACGGCTGGCTGAACATTGTCGGAGGATGCTGCGGGACCACACCAGATCACATCAGGGCCATTGCTCAAGCAGTTGCGCCGCATGCTCCGCGCGTGCCGAAACCTGTTGAGAAATTTACTCGGCTCTCTGGAACGCAGGCGCTCACCATTCGACCCGAAACCAACTTCGTGAACGTGGGTGAGCGGACGAACGTCACCGGGTCGCCGAAGTTTGCCAAATTGATTTTGAATGGGGACTATGAGGCGGCGCTAACCGTCGCCCAGCAGCAGGTCGAGAACGGCGCACAGGTCATCGATATTAACATGGACGAGGGCCTCCTCAATTCCGAAGAGGCGATGATCACCTTCCTCAACTTGATTCAGGGCGAACCGAATATCAATCGCGTGCCGATCATGGTCGATAGCTCCAAATGGAGCGTGCTGGAAGAGGGGCTCAAACGGCTCCCCGGCAAGGGCATTGTCAACTCCATCAGCT
>JBDUAM010000023.1:0-3484 GCA_040004655.1 Chthonomonadales bacterium
CCATATTCGACCTCTTGGCGACCCAGATCACGGCCGAGGAAGGCGACTTGCGCGCGTGGGTTTCCGGCAAATGCAATGGGTTCGAGCGGGTCTTTGTCGAACCGAGAGTAGATTTCCCGATCAATATCCAAACCGGTCTTGATGGCGACTTCGCGTATTTCGGAATATAGAAACTGGCTCATTGGGAAGGAAGAATCTCCATGTTGACGGCGGATGGCCTGCCAATTGTTGAACCGATGGAAGTGCAAGATGTGCGTCGATTGGCCATCTGGTCCAAACGCGTTCTTCGGCCCATGGCGGCGGAACTCACGATCAAAACCGCTTGCGATACCCTGGAATCAGCTGAGCTGGCCTTCCGCGAAACCATTTTCGAGTTATCACCAGAACAACTTACAGAAAATCCCGCCGAAGGGGTTATGTCTCCGATCGACATTCTCGCACACATCACGGTCACCCAGACCTGGCAGGCGCTTCGCCTTCGAGAGATTCGAACGGATGAGGTTCCACCGGACGATGATGTGAACATTCTCTTTCGCGGCGCAAACGAGAAGCCGTACAAAGAGGTTCTGGTTGGTTACATTGCAGCATGGGAGAGGTTGCTGGAAGAAGCGACCAGTGCGTCAGATGTGATGCAGACTTCCAAACACATCTGGTTCGGACAACTCACCCCGAAAGAGTGGATTGTCTCCGCCGCCCTGCACTTCGATTACCACCGGTCGCAGTTGGATCCGTTTGCCGACCTAACCGACGCTGGCTAAACGTTCCGCGAGTATTTTCTTCGAGAAATCAATGGCGTTGTAACTGGATCGAATGAACGGACCCGATGCAACGAAGATGAATCCCATCTCCATGCCAATAGTCTCGTACTCAGCAAATACCTCTGGCGTGATATACTCCTGTACTTCCAGATGTCGCATGGTTGGTCGAAGGTATTGACCGATAGTTATGGCATCGACACCTACGTTTCGTAGATCACGAAGGGTCTGAATAACCTCTTCTCGCGTCTCGCCGAGCCCGAGCATAATCCCAGACTTCGTATAGATAGTCGGGTCCATGCGCTTCACTGACTGAAGTAGTTCCATCGTACGCGCATACCGGGCTCCTACGCGAACTGAAGTCGTCAGGCGCTCTACGGTCTCGATGTTATGGTTGTAGATGTCCGGGTGAGCATCGACCACGATCTTGATGCACCAACCCTTGCCCTTGAAGTCAGGCGTAAGCACCTCGACGATCGCGTTCGGGATCTCCTGTCGCAAAGCGCGAATAGTCTCCGCGAACTGAGTGGCGCCTTCGTCCGCTAGTTCGTCTCTTGCGACCGATGTGACCACGATGTGTTTAAGTCCCATGGCCCGCGCCGTTTCAGCAACGCGCATTGGTTCTGCAGGATCGGTGTCGAGCGGCTTGCCGACCTTGATCGCGCAGAATCCGCAGCTTCGCGTGCAGATATCGCCGAGGATCATAAAAGTGGCGGTTTTTTTGGACCAGCATTCGCCCAGATTGGGGCAGCGCGCGCTCTCACAGACTGTGTGGAGCTTTGCATCGCGCATCATGCCCTCAACCGCAGTAACCGTGTCAGGGCTCGGTACACGCTTGGTGAGCCATATGGGAAGGGTTCTATTAGCCATTATTAAGTCGTTACAGCTCCGGTTTTTCTAATCGGGAGTTTACCGCAGGAGTTCTCCTCTGTCAAATACGCAACAGGAAGCCCGTCCGTTCGGACGGGCTGTCTTGATTCCATTCATTTTTGCTTCGGAAGGACCTTACTTCTTCTTGCCCTTGCCCTTGCCCTTTACCGAGGTTACGATTCCAGTTAACTTAATCGACGCGATGTCGTTCATCCTGCGCTCGTTGGTCATTGAGAACCCGCCATTAATCTGACCGCCAAGGCTTCGAAGCGCGATTTTCATCGGCGTCACCCCAAACGTTGCCGAAGTGACCGGGACCAGGTTGATCAGGTACGTGCCGTCCGTTCCGGTATAGGTGCCTGCATAGGTGGTTCTTCGGCCAACAGTCTTTTCCCACTCAGCCCGGACCTTGTTATTCGTGAGAATGTGGAGTTTGAAGGAGATGTCACCGTTGACAAGATGTCCCTCATAAGTCTCAAACTCTTCTGCGCCGGTCAGGTCTGGCGGGGCGAGAGGGTCAACCTTCTTTTCTGGAGCCTTCGCAGGGTCCATTGGCGTTGTCGGCGGAATCGATTCGTTGTTGCCGTTGCCCGGTTTTTTACCGGGATTAACCTCCGGATTGTTCTCCGCTACTCGGCGCTTCGGATTTGGCGCTGCGCCACCCTTTGGGGCAGGTAGGTTCTGGAACATGACTGTCAATTCGAATCCATGATCGGGCTGCGGGGCTGCGGTCGACCAGAGGCAGAGGGTATGTCCACCTTGCACGGCGTACCAGACTTCCAGCAGATCATTGTCTGACGAGGCGCCCTTGCCACGGAATCGGTAGACAGCGCCGGTGCCACCTGGCACCGTCAAAATTTTGACTCCACCATATCCGGAGTTCATTAAGAGCTGCTTGGCGATGGCTTCGGCGTCGTCTCGCAGAACGGGGTCGACTGCGGCATCTTTACCAGCAGTAGGCGCAACGCTATCGTGGACCAGATTGTATGTTCCACCGCCTTCAGCTTTGAGCACATATTTTCCGGCCAACTCCGTGATGCTCCAGCTATCCGGGTGGACCATCGAGAAGGACGAGTCGGGGGCAGTAAAAGTCTTCTGGGCAAGAACAAGTCGAGAGGAGGCGCAGAACAAAGTTAACGAGAAGAGCGCTATTCGTAGACCGGTCTTTCGATTCATAAGTGTACACCTCATGCTCGGTTCGACGGCTGCATCGGGGGAAAAGTTCATTCGGTGAATCTTAGATGCCAAAGACCCGCATCAGCGGGTCTCTGGCTATGTTCCAGAATGAACTGGGAGTTGACTACAGGACGACGACGTTAGTAGCGCGTAGGCCCTTGCCTTTGGGGTCGTTTTCTACATCAAATTCGACCTTCTGACCCTCGTGCAATTCACGATAGCCCGATGCAGCGATGGCGCTAAAGTGAACGAAGACGTCTTCACCGCCCTCCTGGGCGATAAAGCCGAAACCCTTCGTGGCGTTGAACCACTTAACCGTACCTGATGTTGCCATTGCGGAACAATCCTCCCTAACCAGAGTGCACATTGTGCACGGGTGAAGCACTGCCGACGTTTAGGAGGTCATTCAGCTTTACGCCTCGTCCCAACCCTCTGTCATGATGCTTAGCGATGGAAAAGCCTCGGGGGCCACATAGACCCAGAGACGCGCAATTATAACACACTGGTCATAGGTTGACAAGCATTTGTTTTCACACAGGGGAATTATTTTGAAAATATTTACGTAGTGGCGCGAGTTTGATCTCAGCGGAGGCTATTTGGCGGAGGCTGATCGTCGATTGGGATTCAGGATTACCCGATTTTCAGAGGCGATTAATCGATCCAATCTACCCTTCGCCGTGGCG
>JBDUAM010000427.1:0-3482 GCA_040004655.1 Chthonomonadales bacterium
AACCCCTGACCTCCGCGATGCGAACGCGGCGCTCTCCCAGCTGAGCCACAGCCCCGTGACAGCGGAATAAAGTATAGCACAGGCTCATTTGAATGTGTCAATTCGGCAACTCGCGGTTGACTCCTGATACCAGAGAGGATATACTCTCGTGTCAAAGCGTACGCAAAAAAGGCGAGTTGTCCCCATGAATAATCCAGGTCTGTCTGGAGACGAAAATCGCGAATCCCTCCAGGGTACAGCACATAACGTTCACCCGCTCAGAAAGCTTCTGTTTGGCAAGCCCTTCAAAACAGAAGACCATGAACACTCCTTAATCCCTAAAATAACTGCCCTACCAGTTTTTGCATCTGATGCCATTTCGTCTGTAGCTTACGCAACCCAGGAGATGTTCCTCGCGCTAAGTGTGGCAGGAACAGCCGCCCTCGTTTACGCACAAAACATTGCCATCGCTATCGCAATTCTGCTTGTCATTGTTGCTATCAGCTATCAGCAAACCATTACCGCCTATCCAACCGGTGGTGGATCTTATATTGTCGCCAAAGACAATATTGGAACGGTATTCGGGTTAATTGCTGCCGCTGCGCTGTTAATAGACTACGTATTAACTGTTGCCACGAGCATTGCTGCTGGAGTCCAGAACCTTGTTCCCACCGCTCCTATGTTCCGCCATCACGAAGTCTTGTTGTGCGTATTCTTCGTTTTAGTACTTCTGATCGCTAATTTACGTGGAATGAGGGAATCCGGACCTCTGTTTGCTATTCCAACTTATACCTTCGTGCTGGCATGCCTGTCTCTAATATTTTTAGGGTTTTTGGGGCCATCCATCGGTTGGCACTATGTCGTTCCGTCACATCCCGACTTGGTCCTTACGGAAGTGAAGGCTGCAGGTCTGGCGCTCATCTTAAATGCATTTGCACGCGGGTGTTCTGCAATGACAGGAACGGAAGCGATTTCAGATGGGGTGCCGTCCTTTCAAGAGCCTAAGGCACATAATGCCATAGTAACACTTCGGTGGATGGCAGCGATTCTCGCTACCCTATTTATCGGAATCACGATGTTAGCAATCAAGCTGCGTATTCAATACGACGATACTCACCATGTACCAGTTATTGATCAACTCAATAGTATTGTGTTTGGTAAAGGGAGCACATTCTATTACATTTTGCAAGGATCAACCGTTGCCATCTTGGTACTCGCCGCGAACACCAGTTTTGCGGACTTTCCTCGATTGTGTTCTTTTCTGGCCCGAGACGGATTTATGCCACGCCAACTTAACAATCTTGGCGATAAACTGACATTTACGAATGGCATTATCATGCTTGGCGTATGTTCAATCATCCTACTCGTTGCATTTGGTGGAAATACTGACAAACTTGTACCGTTATATGCAATTGGTGTCTTCATTGCCTTCACTCTTTCCCAATCTGGGATGGTTGTACATTGGTTTGTGGAGAAAGGCGCAGGATGGAAGGTTAAAGCTGTTCTTAACGGCGTCGGCGCCGTTGCGACGACACTCGTTCTTCTTACGATTTCCTATGAAAAAGTATATTTGGACGTCGTGCACAACCGTGGACGCGAATTTGGATGGATCGTTATTGTATTAATCTGTATCCTATATGCGATGTTTATGTTAATCAATCGTCATTATTCGCATCTCAAACGTTCACTTGCAATGGACAATTATATGATTTCAAACGCTCCTGTGTCCAACACAATCCTTGTTCTTGTTCCGAGGATCAACAGAGGCTCGATGAAAGCAATAGAGTATGGCAACGGCCTGGGTGGTGACGTGAGAGGCGTGCACATTGAAATTGATCCGACAACTTCACCCCTGCTTGTCAATGAATGGGAAAAGTGGGCGGGAGATATGCCACTTGTCATTTTGCCGTCGCCTTACCGATCCGTAGTTAAACCACTGCTTGCATATTTGGATGAGGTTGAACGTGAACGGCCGGGGGCACACATTACGGTAGTTGTGCCGGAAGCAGTAACTGGAAAGTGGTGGCACTCCTTGCTCCACGCCAATTATGGTGCGCTAATTAAACTTTATCTTCTGAACCGTAGAAACGTAATTGTGGCAAACGTGCGGTACTTCGTTGACGAATACCAGCCAGATCAACAAGATGGATATGAAAGTATCCAATGAGCATAAGTCATCAGAAAGTTACCGCTGAACACCGCGAATCGCAGTTAGGAAATATTCACACTGTTCACCCGATTCGTAAACTTTTGTTTGGAAAACCAGTTAAGTCTGATGAATCCGAACATTCCCTCTTACCCAAAATTGTTGCCCTGCCAGTTTACGCATCAGACGCCATTTCCTCTGTCGCATATGCTACGCAGGAAATTCTCCTTGCCCTAAGTATCGCAGGTACGGGCGCGTTAGGATATGCCCAATATATCGCGTGGTCCATTGCTGCGCTCCTGGTGATCGTTGTAATCAGTTACACCCAGACGATCACCGCATATCCCAGCGGTGGCGGCTCCTACATCGTCGCCAAAGAGAATATTGGTGTGACGTTTGGGTTAATTGCGGCCGGCGCCTTGCTTATTGACTATGTTCTGACCGTTGCCACGAGTATTGCCTCTGGCGTTCAGAACCTTATGCCAATGCTTCCGCACTCTATGCTCCATCGCGAAGTCTTGCTATGCGTTGGATTTGTAATGTTGCTGTTGTTGGCAAACCTTCGAGGATTGAAGGAATCTGGCTCCCTGTTTGCGATACCCACCTATACTTTCGTACTGGGTTGTCTGGCCCTTATCTTCTTCGGTTTCTTTGGTCCATTGTTTGGATGGCATATCAGCGCCATGCCGGTCGAAATTGACAACGCTAAGGCCGCGCAGAACATGGGTTTTGCGTTAATCCTGGCAGCATTTGCCAAGGGTTGTTCTGCAATGACGGGAACGGAAGCCATATCCAACGGTGTGCCGTCGTTCAAAGAGCCAAAATCTCAAAACGCGATCAATACTCTACGCTGGATGGCTGTTATCCTCGGCACGCTGTTTATTGGGATCACCCTCCTGGCCATCAAGCTGAATATTAGATATGACGAAAACCACAAGGTTGCCGTAATCGACCAGTTAAACGCGCTTGTATTCCACAAGGGCAGCATCCTTTACTATGTTCTTCAAATTTCTACCGTCGCCATTCTCGTACTTGCCGCCAATACGAGCTTCGCGGACTTTCCCAGACTCTCATCAATCCTTGCTCGAGATGGATACATGCCCCGGCAGCTAAATAACCTCGGGGACAAACTCACGTTTACTAATGGTATTATCGTGCTCTGCTTTTTCTCCGTTGCTCTATTGCTAGCATTTGGCGGCGACACAGATAAACTGGTGCCTCTCTACGCTATCGGCGTGTTCATTGCTTTTACACTTTCTCAAACTGGTATGGTTGTTCACTGGTTTCGAGAAAAAGGCAGAGGATGGCAAGCCAAAGCCATCACGAATGGCGTCGGGGCCCTTGCGACCCTACTAGT
>JBDUAM010000010.1:0-3464 GCA_040004655.1 Chthonomonadales bacterium
AAGTGCCGCAGCATTATGTGCGATACCCAGAGAAAGCGACGTCTTTCCAACACCCGGAGGACCCACCAGACAGAGGATCGGTTGTCGTGCAAAGCCATCGGCCTTGAACTTGCGTACCGAAAGGTATTCCAGCACGCGATCCTTGACCTTTTCCAGTCCTGCGTGGTCGGCGTCAAGAATCTTTTTCACGCTCTTGATGTCGAGATTATCCAGCGTCTTAACAGCCCATGGAATGGCAATGAGCCAGTCGAGGTAGGTTCTACTAACGGTATATTCCGGCGCTCCGGGCGACATTCGCTGAAGCCGATCAAGTTCACGATTGGCGGCTTTAAATGCCTCCTCGGGCATCTCCGCATCGTCAATGGCCATGCGAAGTTCAAGTATCTCATCGCCCCGGTCATCGCTTTCGCCGAGCTCACGCTGAATGGCCTTCATCTGTTCGCGAAGGTAATAGTCGCGCTGGGTTTTGCCCATCTCTGTGTTGACATCACTCTCCACTTTGCTGGAGATTTCCAACACCTGAACTTCTCTAGCAAGTAGACCCACGAGAGTCTGCATCCGTTCCAGAATGGGAATGGTGGCAAGTATTTTTTGCTTCTCTTCCGTTGTAAAACGTGGCATCTGGGCGGCAATAAGGTCCGCGAGTACACCCGGTTCGGTGATGTTATTGACAAAATTCGCCGAATCATCCTGCAGGTCCGACGAGAGATTGACGGCCTTCTGAAAGAGCGAAATAATGCTTCGCTTGAGCGCTTCCACCTTGATAGCATCTTCATCAGGGACATCCGGCTCAGGAATCGCCTCGACTTTAACACGCAAATATGGCTCGGTCTGTAGGGTTTCAAGAATCTTAAATCGAGTAGTGCCCTGCACAATCAGGCGCAAACCGTCTGGGAGCTGGTGCATCATGCGCACCGCAACGGCAGTTCCGATGTCGTAGATATCCGTAATCCCCGGATTCTCCACACTCGGATCTTTCATCGCCACCGTGCCAATGATGCGGTTGTCGCCAACAACGCTCTGGTTGACCATCTGAACGGAGCTTTCGCGCCCCACACCCATTGGGGTGACAATTACCGGGAAGATGATCCAGTCGCGCAATGGCAAAATGGAAAGCTCGTCAGGAATTGTAATTTTGCCATCCGTCAGGCCATCAAGCGGATCGAGCAGGGCCTTGATATCAGTCAATATCTGTTCGTCAGAAATGTCTGCGGCCAGAACCGTCTCAATTCCAACAGCCTCTAAGGGCTCGTTTGAATCTTCTGCCATCGGCGTCTCTACGGTTGTCTTTTTGTTCTTATTTCTCACTTGTTACGCTCTTTATTCCGTAATTGGTATCGTGCAGCTTTCGGAGGAAGCTCCACTCCGCTTTGGCAGGGTTATCACCAGAAAACCATCCCTGCTGGTGGCCACGATTTCATCTCGCTTGATCCGCGAATCCGCTGGCAGCATAATCTGTCGCTCAAACGGACCAAAGTTAATCTCGAGCTGATAGCATCGAATGCGAGAAGATCGATCAGCATCCTTCTCGTACCGCTCGCCTGAAATGGTGAGGACGCGATCGTCTCCGCCGAGTACGACATTCAAGGAATCAGCCTTTACACCGCTGATTTCCGCTTTTACGACAATGGCCTCTGGCGTCTCATACACATCGACACGAGGTTGCCAGAATTTGTTCGGCGCGGGCGAATCGCTGAAGAAACCACGTAAGGTCTCATCTGCGAGCCGCGACATTTCAAGATCCAGCTGTCTCAAAAGGTCCATTTCTCTATAATCCCTGTAAGCCATAAGTCGAGCCTCGTTTAGTGAATCGGTAGTAATAATCAGAAGTCTACCGGAGTGGTTTCTGTACGTCAAGCATTCAAGTTTACCGAAACCTCCTGATTGCTTGTGGTCCAGAAGCAGGCATTATCACTCATGGAGTGTAATATTACGTCCGACCCGTCGTCGTGGTTCCGAAGCACAACCCGGTGTAGCCAACCAATTTTTGATCCGAGAGACTAAATATGATTTCAATGCCGAAGATTGCTATTTCACTCGTAAGACTTCTCCCCGTCGCTGCATTTCTGACCTGGGCTCCACATGGCTTTTGTGGACTAATCGCTCTCCAATCGGATGTACCCGCTGTTATCAAGCGAGTCGCCGGTACGGGCGTCGTCAAGACTCTGGACGCCTCAAAATACACACTGCGAATCTTTACTTTTGTAGATGGTCGCTCACCTCAGGTTACAAATGTGAAACCGGGAGGCGTCTGGCAATTGCCTGACATGGTCTACGCCCGAGAAGCCGAGAACGGCAAGTGGCGGGTTGGGAATATCAGCGCCAAAGAACCCAATGTAATTGAAGCTCAGACCTCGTACGACACCGAGGCGACGTTAGAAAGAGCCGCTGCTTATCAGCCGTTGCCCAAAGCGCCCGCCGGTTGGAAAATTAGAGAAGTAGTTCGGCTATCTGATTTCCCTGTTCGAATGGCGAGCGACGGCAAAGGCACCTGGATGTATATCGCCATGACCAATGGCGACGTCTGGTATGTGGATGTTGTAGCCGGAACCCGAAAGCGAATTCTAATCGGAACGGACTACCTTCGCGGCGACGGACTAAGCCACCTCATTCAGGGCATTTTTCTTGACAAGCAGAACAGGGTCTATCTCTCAGCCAATGAGCGCATTGAAGGTGAAACAGTGATGAACGAGGTCACCCTCTTTCGTGCTCAGGCCAATCCGAAGACCCACGAAATCGCGAAGCCCAAGAGCTGGTTCAAGACTTCGTATCCCTGGGGAATCGGCGCATTCAACCACGGCATCAGCAAAATAGACATCGGCCCCGACGGAATGATGTACGTCGGCAGCGGATCCCGAACGGGCGCTGGTGAACCCGGGGACATTCCGCACTACTCTAAGGCAGGTGAAACGGATATCACGGCGTGCTTGTGGCGACTCGATCCCAAATCCGAGAATCCAAAACTCGAAATCTACGCACGCGGCCTGCGAAATCCATTTGCATTTTGCTGGAACAATGTGGGCGAAATGTTTTCGGGTGACCACGGTCCCGATGCAGATGCTCCGGAAGAACTTAACCTGATCAAACAGGGTCATCATTACGGCTTCCCATTCCAGTTTTCTGACTGGACCAAAAAACCGTATCCATATACGCCGGACATTCCCAAGGGACTGAAGATCGATCTGCCGATTGCGAACTACGGTCCGGCGGAGGGCGGAAGCAAGGATAAACCTCTTTACAGCTGGCAGCCACATGCCGCGCCAACCGGTTTGGTCTTCCTGAACAAAGGATTCCCCAAGAGCGTACAGGGTAAATATCTGGTATCGCTATTCGGAAATCTTCTTGATGTCCCCGAGGCAGGTTTCAAATTGCTGAGCCTGAACCTTACCAAAGGTAAGGATGGCAAGTATACTATGACCAGTACAAAGTTTCTCTACCCGGTCGCGCGACCGCGGTCAGCGTGT
>JBDUAM010000389.1:0-11673 GCA_040004655.1 Chthonomonadales bacterium
GGTGATAAACACAAAACTTTTGCGCGACTGATCAATTCGCTGGAAATCGGCCCAGATGATGAGGCGCTTGCCGAACAGTGTGACGGTTTCCATACCCTCGTCGGTGAGGTGAATGGCTTTTCGAGTGACCATCCAGGCAACTAACGCGGGCAACAGAAGCACGACAACGGCCATCATGTTGAGAGGCTTTCGAGCGACGACGGCTGCTACCAGACCCGCCGATCCCAACACCCCCGAGACCTGCGTCGCCACGACAAGCGCGCGAATGGGCCGAAACCAAAGGTCGAGGGGCGGCTGGGTAGACATACCAATCCCGATTACAGAATTCCCTTGGTGCTGGGAATTTCGCTGCTCTTACCACTTCGAGAGACCGCCACTGCCAGCGCGCGACCAAATGCCTTGAACGCCGATTCCAGAATATGGTGCGCGTTGGACCCACTCAGTTGACGGATGTGAACTGTAATTCCCGCGTTGTGTGCCAGCGCCCGGAAGAACTCTGGGGCCATCTCCGTGCTAAAATCGCCGACCTTTTCAGCCTTCGGCTGCAACTCGACCACGGACATGCCGCGACCACTGATATCAATCGCGCAAATAGTGAGCGCCTCATCCATGGGGATCATGGAGTCGCCGTAGCGGGTAATGCCTGCCCGGTCGCCGAGCGCCTCGCCGAGGGCTTTACCAATAGCGATTCCTACATCCTCAACGGTATGGTGGTCATCGATTTCGAGGTCGCCATCCGCCCGAACATAGAGGTCGAGCGAGCCGTGTTTCGCCACATGATTGAGCATGTGGTCGAAGAAGGCGACACCCGTCTTGATGTCTCCAGCGCCGACGCCATCGAGATTAACCTTCACCTCGATATCGGTCTCATTGGTCTTGCGCGCCACCTGGGCGATTCGCGGGGCTAATTGAACCATGTTAATCTCCTCCTTCTCGAACGCGAACGGCTTCGGCGTGTGCTGCGAAACCTTCGATCCCGGCAAACTGTATTAACCCGTCAGAGACCTGATCGAGGCTCTCTTTGGTGTAGTAGATGAAGCTGGACTTCTTCAAGAAGGTCTCGGTATGAAGTGGCGATGCAAATCGGGCGGTTCCGCTGGTCGGCAGCGTGTGGCTCGGGCCGGCCATATAGTCGCCCAGGGTCTGTGGCGAATAGTCGCCCATTAAAACGGCGCCCGCGCATTTAATACGTCCCAACCACGCAAAGGGTTCACGAACCATCAGCGCAAGATGCTCCGGCGCGCAGACGTTTGCAAGGTCACATGCCTGTTCCAGCGATTCGGCCACAATGATCGCGCCGCACTCTTCCAGCGCCTGCTTCAGGATTTCGCGTCGGGGCAGGTCCTTAATTCGCTCGTCCAGTTCTTTGAGCACGGACTGCCCGAATTCCTCGGAGTCCGTGATGAGGTAAGCCACCGAATCGGTATCGTGCTCCGCCTGGGTCAGCATATCGGTTGCAGCGTAGGCAGCATTTGCGCCACTATCTGCGACCACGCAGACCTCGCTCGGACCCGCCAGCATGTCGATATCGACCACTCCCCAGAGGAGTTTCTTGGCAACATTTACATACGAGTTGCCCGGACCAACCACCTTGTCGACCTTCGGAATGCTCTCCGTACCAAACGCCAGCGCGGCAATAGCCTGCGCGCCACCGACCTTGAATATTCGCTTTGCACCGGCCAGTCGAGCGGCGTAGAGTCCGTACGGATTGATCGTGCCATCTTTGCCCGCAGGCGTGGTGATAATTATCTCTTTGACACCCGCGGCCTTCGCCGGCAGGGCCGCCATCAGTACGCTGCTCGGGTAGATGGCAGTGCCGCCTGGCACATAGACCCCAACCCGCTCCAGCGGATTGATCATCTGTCCCGTGATCTTGCCCGGTTCGATCTCCAGCCAGGAGTTTCGCTTCTGTTTTTCGTGAAAGTGTAAGATGTTCGCAGCGGCTTGATCCAAAAGAGCCCGGTCGGCTGGAGCCACGGCATCGCAGCCCGCTTGCCACTCCGCTTCGGTCACTTCTAGATCATCCAGATTCGGGCAGTCGAACTTTCGGCCGAGTTCCAACAGTGCTAAGTCGCCCTCCGCCTGCACGCGAGCGATGATCTCCTTCACGGTCGACTCGACCTTCGGGTTCTCCTGCAGCGTGGATCGCACCAGCGCCTTTGCAGCAGCTTCAAATCCCGATTCTTTTACACGAATGAAACGCAAAACATCCATCCCTTCAACGAGAAAAAGGGCGCAGTTTTCACCGCGCCCCGTTACACCAAAACTCCGTAACTTGTGCGGTCAGATCAGCCTTCGAGCATCAATGCGGATGGATCCTCGATAAGCTGCTTGATATGTACGAGAAAGCGTACGGCCTCGCTGCCATCCACAATTCGATGGTCGTAGCTCAGCGCGAGGTACATCATCGGGCGAATAACCACCTGGCCATCTCGCGCGACGGGTCGCTCCTGAATAGTGTGCATCCCCAGAATTCCCACCTGCGGCGTGTTGAGAATCGGCGTCGAAAGCAGACTGCCAAAAACTCCACCGTTCGTGATGGTAAAGGTACCACCTTGCAGTTCCGCGAGGGTCAACTTGCCTTCTCGCGCACGCACGGCCACTGCTCCGATTGCCTTCTCAATACCTGCAAAACTCAACTGGTCGGCATCACGGACTACGGGGACAACGAGTCCCTCGTCGGTCGAAACAGCAACGCCGATGTCGTAGAACTTCTTCGCGACGATCTCGGTGCCCTGGATTTCGGCATTGATCATCGGATAGGTCTTGAGCGCGCTGACCACTGCCTTGGTAAAGAAAGACATGAACCCGAGGCCTACGCCATTCTTCTTCAGGAAGCCCTCTTTGTGTCGCTTTCGCAACTCCATGACCGCACTCATGTCGACTTCGTTGAACGTGGTCAGCATGGCGGCGGTGTTCTGCGCCTCTTTCAGGCGGACCATGATGGTCTGTCGGCGGCGTGTCATGCGGATGCGCTCGACCGGTCGACCATCTAACGAAACAATCGTCGGTGCCGGGGCCGGGACTGGTGTCGCTGCAACCGCAGGAGCTGCAGGAGCCTTCTTGGCCTCGACAAAACTGGCTACATCATCCTTAGTAATCTTACCACCGGGTCCGGAGCCTGCGACCTTGGTCAGATCGACCGCTTTGTCCGCCGCGAGCGCTTTGGCTACCGGCGAAGCCTGAACTTGATGTTCAACGGCGGGTTCGGCTTTGGCTGGCGCAGCTTCCACTTTGGGCTCAGCCTTCGGAGCGGACGGTGCGCCACTCGAGTTGCCGATGACAGCCACAACCTCATCAATGCGAACCGTGTCGCCTTCTTCGCGCATCAGCTTCTCAACGATTCCGTCGGACGGCGATTCGAGGTCGAGATTCACCTTGTCGGTCTCCAGCTCAGCAATCACTTCGCCGGCGGCAACCGCGTCACCCTGCTTCTTTGTCCATCGACCAATGGTCGCTTCCACGATTGATTCGCCCAGCTGCGGAATCTTTATCTCAACGGACATATTCAGCCTTACTCCTCTTCAGGGTCGGCGCAGGAGCCGATTCCAGCGCTTCCGAAATGATACGTGCCTGCTCATTCGCGTGAATGATTCCCGACCCGACTGCCGGGCTGGCGGCGGCAGCGCGACCAACGTATCGCATCTCAATTTTGCTGCCAAATGATCGCTGCATCCGCGTCTGCATGTGTGTCCACGCGCCCATGTTCTGCGGCTCTTCTTGAAGCCAGACAACTTCATTCAGGTTGATAAACGCGCTAAGCGCTTCTTCAATTTCGCGTTCCGGGAACGGATACAATTCTTCCACACGAATGACAGCAACGGCCCTATTCTGGGCGTATGCTTCCGATCGAACCAGGTCCATGTAGACCTTGCCGGTACAGAAGACCGCTCGGGTAATTTCTTCCTTGCGGTCTTGTGCGGCTGCGTCACCGATTACGGGATGAAATCGACCGCTCACCAATTCTGAAACATCAGAAGCAGCTTCCGGTAGTCGAAGGAGACTCTTCGGAGTCATCACGATCAAGGGTCGCGGTTTAACATGCATCAGCGCAACCTGCCGTCGAAGCAAATGGAAATATTGGGCTGCTGTCGTACAGTTCACGACGCGCATATTATCATCTGCACAGAGCTGCAAGAACCGCTCAAGCCGTGCGCTGGAGTGTTCCGGACCCTGACCCTCATATCCGTGCGGGAGCAGAAGCGTCAATGAGGGCGTCTGCTGCCATTTGGCATTGCCCGAGGAGATAAACTGGTCCACAATCACCTGCGCCGAGTTCACAAAGTCGCCAAACTGTGCTTCCCAGAGTACGAGTGTATCGGTGGCATGCATGCTGTAGCCGTACTCAAACCCGAGAACCCCACCTTCTGACAGCGGACTATTGAAGACATCAAACGATGCTTTCGAGTTCGGCATGGCCTGCAGGGAACAGTACTTTGCACCCGTGATCGGGTCGTGCAATACAGCATTTCGATGACCGAAAGTGCCTCTCTCCGAATCCTGACCAGAAAGCCGAATGGCCGTGCCATCTTCCAGAATAGATGCAAATGCGAGCGCCTCGGCATGACCCCATACGACTCCATTTGGAGTGTCGAAAGCTTCGCGTCGACGGCTCAACTCTCTTGTTGCCAGCTTCGGATTGACGGTGAAATCTGGCGGCGCGTGAAGCAGACCCTCATTTAACGCTTTCAATCTCTTTTCTGAGACACCGGTTGCGAGTTCGCGTGAATCGAGCTGACCTTCTTTAGGAATAACGTGTGGCTGAGCGCCATTTCCCGTCGCCGCCTCTTTACGTGCATTCGTCAGCGTTGTGTTGACATCCGCGACCATGGCCTCGGCTTCATCGCGCGTGACAACGCATTCCGATTCAAGTTGCTTAGCCCATACTTCGCGAACGCGTGGGTGCGTACGAATAATCTCATACATCTTCGGTTGAGTAAGAGCAGGCTCATCGCCTTCATTGTGGCCGTAACGACGGTAGCCAACCAGGTCAATCAAGAAATCCTTATGGAACCTCTCGCGATAGGCAAATGCCATTCGCGCCACCGCTATACACGCCTCGGCATCATCCGCATTTACGTGGACGATTGGAATCTCATACCCCTTCGCCAGGTCACTGGCATAGAGAGTAGATCGGCCCTCGTATGGATCGGTGGTAAACCCGATCTGGTTGTTGAGGATGATGTGAATCGTCCCACCGACGCCGTAGCCCGTGAGCTGTCCCATGTTGAGGGTCTCGGCGACAATCCCCTGACCCGGGAATGCGGCGTCGCCGTGAATGAGGATGCAGAGGGAAGCCTGAACATCGCGCTGCGGTACTTTGCCGACATCACGGCGCTCCTGCGCAGCGCGGGCGCGACCCATGACAACCGGATTAACAAACTCCAGGTGACTGGGGTTCGGCGCGAGGGAGATCGGCATGGTTCGACCGGGAATCTCCGAAAATTCGTGCTGAAATCCGAGGTGGTACTTCACATCACCCGAATATCCTCGATTGGCTTTACTGGGCGTCTTACTCTTGTCTCCGTGTGCGGCCTCTTCAAATCCCTTCAAAATCCATGCATAGGGTTTCTGGAAGATATTTGCGAGCACATTAAGTCGCCCGCGGTGTGCCATTCCCATCACCACTTCGCGAGTGCCGGATGCAGCAGCCTCTCGGATAATGTTGTCGCAGATTGGCACTACCATATCAACGCCCTCTACAGAGAAGCGTTTAACCTTTACATACGTCTTGTCCAGGAACTGCTCAAAAGTATCTACCTTGGTCAGCAATTCGAGAACGTGGCGCTTTTGTGAAGAAGTGAAATCTGCAAAGAATCGGCGGCTCTCCACGGCGTCGCGGAACCATTGTCGCTCTTCGTCACTCTGCATATGGCCATCTTCATAACCCACAGATCCTGAGTATGCGCGACGGAGGCGTCCAATAGCTTCTAGCGCATTCGCTGCGCCTATGGAAAGTGGTCCATTTACTACGTTGGCGGGAAGAGAGGCAAGGTCCTGCATGTTGAGGCCATGGGTTGCCAGCTCGAGGTCATTGTCTCCTGGCGGCACGGAGCCGAGTGGATCAATGTGGGCAGCCCGATGACCGAGGACGCGAATGAGACGGGTAACGCGGGCCGCACTGACAATGCGCGTGACATCAATTTCGGTGGCCGCTACGGAAGAACAATCGGGGGAGGGTACGCTCGCACCGGGCGGAGTTACTCCGCGGGAGCGCCACTCTTCAAATGTTGCACGCGATTGCGCGTCAACGCTTTCCGGATCGCGAAGGAATGCTTCGTAGAGTTCGAGAGCATACCCCGCGTTCGGGCCATAAAATAATTCGATATCGTTCATCGATGGACCAGCCTGATTTCGCGCCAACCGCGCAGCGCCGGATTTGCGAGCCAGAACGTTGCACCGATGCTCGGCGACCTCGCCCAATACTCGACTGAAGGAGCAAAATGGAAGCAATAATTGCCCCTATTCAGCCCCAGCGGAGTATAGTTTACCGCAAAACGTGGTCGGTTCGTGCCTGAATCTATCCCCCGAGAGGACTATTCTTAAGCATTTCTTATGACTTAACGTTCAAAAAACAGAACTCCCCTGCCAAATGCGGCGCAGGGGAGCAAGTTTCTATCTAGATCAGGCGTTTGGTCCGAGGAAGCCCTCTTTTTGAGTGAGCAGCCCGGCATGATCTCTAATCAGCCCTTCAATCTCAAACATAATCTCGGGATTTTCGATCATGAAGGCTCGAGCATTCTCTCTGCCCTGGCCCAGTCGAGTGTCCTTGTAACTGAAATAGGCTCCGCTCTTGCCGATCATGCCTAGGTCAACCCCCAGGTCGAGAATTCCGCCAGCCTTAGAGATGCCCTGGCCAAACATAATGTCAAACTCAGCAATCTTGAACGGCGGCGCGACCTTATTCTTGACAATCTTGACCTTGCAGCGCGCACCCACAGCATCGGTTCCCACTTTGACCGTCTCGGTTCGGCGGACTTCCATTCGCACGCTGGCCCAGAACTTGAGGGCGCGTCCACCCGGAGTCGTCTCCGGATTACCAAACATCACCCCGATCTTTTCACGAATCTGGTTGATGAAGATGGCGCAGCAGTTGGCACGATTGATGTTGCCAGAGAGTTTTCGCAGCGCCTGAGACATTAAGCGCGCCTGCAGGCCCATATGCGAATCGCCCATCTCGCCTTCAATTTCCGCCTTCGGGACGAGGGCGGCAACCGAGTCGAGTACGACAACATCTACGGCGCTGGATCGAACGAGGTAGTCCATGATCTCCAGCGCCTCTTCGCCGGTAGTCGGCTGAGAGACAAAGAGGTTATCGACGTCCACGCCGAGCTTGCCGGCATATTCCGGGTCGAGAGCGTGTTCAGCATCTACAAATGCGCAGGTTCCGCCTGCCCGTTGAGCTTCTGCGATGATCTGAAGCGCAATAGTCGTTTTACCCGATGACTCTGTGCCGTAAATCTCCGTAATTCGACCACGTGGCACACCGCCAACTCCCAGAGCTATATCCAGCGCGATGGAACCCGTAGGGATCGCGTCGACCTTCAGCCGGGTCGACTCCCCGAGTCGCATGATCGCGCCTTTTCCAAACTGTTTTTCAATTCCGCTGAGTGCGATGTCCAGCGCCTTGGCTTTATCCATTTAGGGTTTCCTTCTCGGTTGACAATGTATGTTCATGCGTCTTTGATTTCAGTCTCTCCGGTTCCGGCGCGAAGGTAAATCGTTCTACCTCGCGATAAGTCGATCCGGCTGCCCCGGGTACGGTCTGCATCAGGAAAAAGCTATTTACAGGAAACGAGATCGTCTCCATTTCGGGCGATGATGCCAGCCAGTTGGACATCACTTCCTCGGCGCCGTAAGTCTTTGTTCGTGCGATGGTAAGGTGCGGACTGAAAGCTTTCGGCTCTTTTCGAAATCCGAGGCTCTCTGTTCGGGCATCCAGACTCTCGGCAAGAAATTTAAGATCGGCATCACCCGATTCTAATCCCACCCAGATTACATTCGGTCGTGTGCGATCCGGAAAAGCTCCTGGAGCGCCAAACGTTACTTCAAACGGCACCATTCGCGCTGCCAGTTCTCGCCCGACTTCCATCGCCGATTGAGTCTTCTGAAGAGAAGTCTCTCCCAGAAATCGAACGGTGAAATGAAACTTGGTCGGATCAGTCCAGCGGATACCCTGTTCGTCTGCTTGTTGTCGCCATGTTGCCACCTGCTCCCCGAGCATGTTGAGGACGTTAGACGGCGGCAAAACGGCATAGAATAGTCGCATTACTTACTGGATACTCTTTTCCCAACGCAACTTTCGGAAACTTGCGATTGGTAAGTAGTAAAATATTATATCCCAAGGCACAAAAAACCTGCATACATTTGTACAGTATTATTTCAACATTGCGCTGTCGCGAAGCATGACTAGCGCGACCTGCGAGGCACGTCGACGTACGTCGGCACGAATACCAATAAAGACGTTGCGTTCGACCTTCACGCCATCCGCCGTTGCCAGCGCGATGTAGACCAGTCCAACCGGTTTCTCTGTAGTGCCACCATCTGGACCCGCTATTCCCGTAATCCCGATGGCATGTGTCACCCCGAATCTCTCACTCGCACCGGTTGCCATGGCGATTGCGACTTCTTTACTTACCGCGCCTACTGAATCAATCAATTCTGCCGGAACCCCCAGCATGGCGGTCTTCGCTTCATTACTATAGGTGACCGCTCCGGCAATCAACACCGCGCTGCTTCCTGCGATATCCGTAATTCGGGAGGAGACCATTCCGCCTGTGCAGGATTCCGCAGTTGCGAGGGTAAGCCCTCGTTCGCGAAATAGTCGCACCACAGACGACTCAAGCGGTTCATCATCAAACGCATAGACATGATCTCCGAGGCGTTCGACAATCATTTCGACTCGTTCCTCGACCATCGCATCGGCCACCGCCGGATCGTCCGCGCGTGCGCTAACCCGAAGATGGACCTCACCGGTTTTGGCGTATGGCGCCACGGTTGGGTTATCCGTCAGGATGAGGTCCTTGATCACTTCTTCTACCGCCGATTCTCCCATGTTGCAGACGCGGAGCACACGAGATCGAATGGTTCCCTTGCCGCCCGTTAGCTTCCGAATGCGGGGCACGACCTCGTTTTTGAGCATGGGAATAAATTCGTTTGGCGGACCGGGGAGCGCAAAGGCGTGTTTGGAGCCGTTGTGAAAATAGAGCCCGGGAGCAGTGCCATTGGGGTTGTCGAGCGCCGATCCGCTGGTGGGGACCATCGCCTGCCGAAGGTTACTCTCCAGAAGCGGTGCGCCGCGTGATTTGAACCAGGCAGCCAACCGATCAGCGATGGCCTGATCCTTGACGAGCGTATCGCCCATGGCTTCAGCCAGAACATCTCGCGTGATGTCATCCATCGTCGGACCCAGTCCGCCGATGGTGATAACGATGTCGTTTTCAAGAATGGCGGCACGCAGGGCGAGAAACAGTCGATCATGGTTATCGCCAACGGTTGTTCTACGATAGAGGGAAACCCCGAGGGCCGAAAGTTCAATCCCCAGGCGAGCAGCGTTCGTATCAACCGTCTGGCCCATAAGGAGTTCTGTACCGACAGAGACGACCTCTGCTCGCAGAGGTCGATCTTCAGATATCCGTTCTTGCGGCAATGTTGCCTCTTTCAGTGCGCGGCCCCGCTTTCATTGGCGGTCGGCATGGTGCTGGTTCTAACAATCTTGTCGCGCGGCGCATCGTTTAGTGATACGGTGAAGGTCGGATTGCCGATGTGCGCCGAATCGTCCGATCCAGTAATCGCGGTGCCCACAGCAAAATATTCGATAACATGGCTGTCCCACCCGTACGTTCGCTCTTCAATGGTCACTCCAACGATTCCATTGGCATCGGCATCAATCGCCTCTTCCTGCATACGTTCCAGCGCGAGCTCCCGTGCCTCATAGAGGGCCTGCGTGAAATTTGTCATCTCGGCATTTCGCATGGCCTGTTTGAACCATTGGCCCATACTTCTATGGGCGATGTGGTAGACGCAGGTGCCCATGACGAGCGCTTTAGGTCTGTGCCCCGCCTGCAAGAGAGTCCAGAAGTCCTGACAGTTGAGGTCGGAGGTGAATGGTCGACCGCTTGCCGCCTTCCAGTCGCCAGGTGCGGTTGCCTTGACAGCTGTGCCGACCGCCATAAATTCCGCCATCGACTGGCCCCAGGCGTGCCGAATCACTTCCAATCGAACTCCAACAATTCCGTCTGCGCCGAGCATGTCCGCTTCTTCTTCCATGCGAGTCATGGCGAGTTCGCGGGCAGAGTACATCGCCTGCGTGAGAATATCCATCTCCATGTTGTCGTTCCAGTTGGCGCGCTGGTACCCGATCTGGTACATGGCGGTGCCCATCACCAGCCCGAGCGGTTCAAAGCCCGCCTGGTGCAACAGCACAAATTCGTTGACCGTGAGGTCGCTGCTGAAGAACGGTTTCTCCTTGTTATTGCTTCGGCCGAGTCGCTGCACAGCATGGGGCGGAAGTCCCTCGTGAGAATCTTTGTTGTATTTTGATCGGTGAAAAGACATTGCATACTCCGTTAATTGCCTGTAATTTGAGTGAATGCTTCCTGCGCCGCCTGGTGATTTTCGGCAGCTTCGGAAATCAATGCGGTAAGCGATGCAAACCATTCTTTCATCGTGACAGACTCGGTCTTCAGTCGAATACCGCCCACCACACGAGCTCGCTGCGAAATATAGGCGCCACTCTTTGCAAGTTCGAGAATGTGCTCGACACCATCCAGCTCAATGGTCACTTTGGCGATCTGTTTCTCCGCAAACAACCCACCTTTCCACTTCACCTTGATGGCGTGAGGCATGGTCGATTGCAAAATGCTGGTGAGCTGTTCTACAAAGAGCTTGTGGTCATCCAAATAGGCATGTGCCAGGCTGGCGTTCACACCGATGTTGATGATAGGGTCGTCTGAGTGCATTTTCAATCGCTTCCGGGATTATGGACGAATGATTGGTATCGAACGTTTCTTAAGTTTAGGTTAGGCAAATGTTGAGGGGAGTCCTGTTGGCTCACGGGAAAGCCGCCCAAACCGTTATCCTGAGCCAGAGCGAAGGATCTGCTTGTACGTTCGGTTGAGATATATCATCTTGCAAAGAACTACTTTCAAACCACGATTCCGCCAGGTCTACCCATTGCGGATTATTCGTTTCAATCAATTCTATTTTTCGGACCCTTCGCCAGCCCTTAATGCGCTTTTCTGCCTCAATTGCAGAGATAGGATTATTGAATTCTTCAAAGTAAACAAGCCGATCAATTTTATAGGTTGCAGTGAATCCTTGGATTTTGCCTTCTCTGTGTTCACCAATCCGCCTGACTAGATCACTCGTCACGCCCGTGTAGATTGTTCTGGATCTGTTGCTAATGATGTAAACCCAATATGATCGCGGTTTCATGGCTAGAATTATGCAGCGAAATTAATATGAACGGCAACGACAAAAGCCGATGCTTCGATTCGTCAGCATGACAGTGTGCGACATTTTCGGGTTCAACCACGTTGTTTCAAAGCGGGAGCCAACCAACCCGTCATCCTGATCCAGAGCGAAGGATCTGCTTGTACGTTGGGTCTAGCAAGGAGTTTGTGCGCTCAACAAACGGGTTCAAATTGCAACGCACAAGCAGATGCATCCTAT
>JBDUAM010000242.1:0-3450 GCA_040004655.1 Chthonomonadales bacterium
GTACTCAAGGAACGGACGACCTACGAGATAATTGATCCGAAGGACGTTGGAATTCCGGAGAGCAAGATCGTATTGACCGCTCGTTCGGGTCGACATGCACTTCAATTCCGATTGGGTGAACTCGGTTTCCACCTGAACGAGAACCAGATTGATAAAGTCTACGAGCGGTTCTTAAAGGTTGCGGACCAGAAGAAAACCGTTCAGAACGAAGACCTCGAAGCCATTGTCGCGGATGAGACAACGACCGTGCAAGTTGCCTATGAATTGGTCTCCGTTCAGGTGACCGCCGGCGACACGCTCATCCCCACCGCGACTGTGGAATTGAAGAATGCTGAGGGAACAGTTTTTGTTGATTCCGCGCATGGTACTGGTCCGGTCGACGCCATTTACAAGGCTATCAATCGAATCATCTGCGCCGAGAATCAGTTGAACGAGTTCTCGATTCAAGCGGTGACTAAGGGCATCGACTCGCTGGCGGACGTGACTATCCGCATCAATCAGGGAGACGAAAATTACACGGGTCGAGGCGCCCACTCTGATATCTGCGTGGCCAGCGCTCGCGCCTACATGCACGCGTTAAATCGACTGCTGGATAGAAAGACTCGGGGCAGCGTTCAACAGGGATTGGTAAACGTATGAGATCAGCACGATTAGCTGCAACCTTGTTTGTCGCGCTTGGACTGTTGGGGCTCATTGCGACTGCGCAGGCGCAGACAGCCGTCAAACCGGAACAGCGTGAAGAGAAGGCTGGCTGGATCATCGTCCATCTCAACGGCACGCCAAAAGAGATCGGCTTCCAGCACGGTTCCTTGCTTTCCGCTGAGATTGTCGATGCCCTCAAAGTGGTTGGCGAAAGCGTGAAACGCGGTACCGGTAAAGAGTGGAACTGGTTTCGTCTGACGGCGCATCGACTCTTCTGGAATAAGCTGACCCCCGAGCTTCAGGAAGAGATTAAAGCCATATCTGATGGCGCGAAGTCAAAAGGCGCGGCCGTTGAAGCAGATGACATCCTGGCGCTGAATGGGCATATTGAAATTGAAGGTTACTATCTTCCGCTCGCAAATGGCAAGTTGACGGCCGGGCGAGTTGTCAGTCGCGCACCCATGGCGTGCAGCGCATTTGTCGCAACAGGATCATATACAAAAGATAACAAAGTCGTAATGGGCCACAACTTCTGGTGGGATTACGCTTCTGGCCAGCGATTTCGCGTGATCATGGACGTCAAGCCGACCAAAGGCCACCAGTTCATGATGGATACCATGCCGGGTCTCATTCACAGTGCAACGGATTTTGCAATCAACGATGCAGGAATGATGATGACGGAGACCACAATCTCTGGATTTGTGGGATTCGACGAAACCGGGATTCCGGAATTCGCCCGCATCCGAAACGCCATGCAGTTCGCCGACAGCATCGATGAGTTTTGCCGAATCATGGAGACGGGCAATAACGGTGGATATGCAAATACCTGGCTCATCGCCGACAGCAAGACGTCGGAGAATGGCAAGCTTGAACTCGGGCTGAAGAGCGTCCACCTTGAAAGAACGAAAGATGGCGCTTACGGCGGAGCAAATTTTCCGGAGAGCAAGAGCATCCTGGCGAATGAATGCAAGGGATACAATGCACTCGCCGATCCGAGTTGCCCCATTCGGCGAAAGCGGTGGACCCAGCTATTTGCCGAGCACAAGGGCAGCATCGATTCTGATCTGGCACGCAAGTTTCTGGCGGATACAACCCATCCAACCACGGGCAAAGTTGGCGCCCGAGTATCAACTCTCTGCGGTCGAGCAGACCTCGATCCGCTGGCAGGGAATTCTCCGAGTGGAGCGATCAACGCCAAAGTCGTGACTAGCGCGATGGTCAAAGAGATGCGGTTCGACGCCAAGTTCGGTTTCCCGGATAACAGCACGCTCAATGCAAAGACCTACCTGGAGACCTATCCCCAGTTCAGCGTCCTCAAGCCGTACCTGCGCGACTTTGTCGCCAATCCGTGGCTGACGGTCGCCGCTCGAAAATAGAATTCGCACAAAAGTAGAAAGTGTAAGGAACAGACATGACGCCGAAGACGATGTTTGAAAAAATCTGGGATGCACATGTGGTCACGCAGGAGGAGGGGAAGCCCGCTGTCCTCTTCATTGATCTGCACCTCGTGCATGAAGTGACCAGCGCCCAGGCATTTGATGGATTGAGAATGGCCGGGCGCAAAGTGCGTCGGCCGGAATTGACCATTGCAACCGCCGACCACAACGTTCCGACCACAGATCGATCCCTGCCAATTGCCGACCCCATTTCGCTAAAGCAGATTGACACGCTCACGGCAAACTGCGCGGAGTTTGGGATTGAGCTCTACGGAATTCACCATCGAAATCAGGGCGTGGTCCACATTATCGGGCCGGAACTTGGATTGACGCTGCCCGGCATGACCGTAGTCTGTGGCGACAGCCACACTTCTACCCACGGGGCATTTGGCGGACTGGCATTTGGGATTGGCACCAGTGAAGTCGAGCACGTGCTCGCGACGCAGTGCCTCCAGCAGAGCCGACCTAAGACGATGGAAATTCGGGTGGATGGCGCGTTGCCCGTCGGCGTGACGGCCAAGGATATTATCCTCGCGATTATCGGCAAGATCGGTACCGATGGCGCCACAGGATATGTGGTGGAATACACCGGATCTGCCATTCGCGCACTCAGCATGGAAGGCCGAATGACGGTCTGCAACATGTCGATTGAAGCAGGCGCGCGCGCCGGAATGATCGCGCCGGACGAGACGACGTTCAAGTATGTCGCGGGTCGACAGCACGCACCAAAAGGCGCCGAGTGGGATGCCGCGCTTGCTTACTGGAAATCCCTTCCGACGGATGCAGGCGCAACATATGACACGCTGGTCGAGATCGACGCAGCGACTCTTGAGCCATATGTCTCGTGGGGGACCAACCCCGGACAGGTCGCGCCGATCAGTGGTCGAATTCCAAGTCCAAATCAGTACACCGATGAGTCGGATCGCAAATCGACCGCGGCTGCACTCGAATATATGGGACTGCATGGTGGCGAGAATCTTCAAGACGTCTCTATTGATCGCGTCTTTATCGGCTCCTGCACCAACGGGCGCATCGAGGACCTGAGAGCAGCCGCGAAGATCGTTGAAGGCAAGACTATTGCCTCGACTGTTCATGCGATGGTGGTGCCCGGTTCTGGACTCGTGAAACTGCAGGCCGAGGCTGAGGGGCTCGATAAGGTGTTCAAACTGGCTGGTTTCGAGTGGCGAGAAGCGGGTTGCTCCATGTGCCTCGGCATGAACCCGGATATCCTTTCACCGGGAGAACGGTGCGCATCGACCTCCAATCGAAACTTCGAGGGTCGACAGGGCAAGGGTGGACGAACCCATCTCGTGAGCCCGGCCATGGCGGCAGCCGCGGCGATCGCGGGCACGTTTGTCGATGTCCGAAACTG
>JBDUAM010000165.1:0-3436 GCA_040004655.1 Chthonomonadales bacterium
GAGCACACCCGCCTTGAAATCGCCCTTCTTGCCGAGAGTGTTCAGTACACCCTGGTAATCTGCCGGCATGTCCTGAGCTTTAGCGCCGTTACAAACGCCAAGACCGATCAGCGCAAGTAAAAAGGTGGATGAAATTGCAAATCTACGTACGTTTGTCATGTATCTTCTCCCTAAAATCGCACACGTTTTTCCCGCTTTCCGCATGCAATTCCTCTCATGGTTCAATTGGTACATCTTGCCATCATAACTGACTATTCTGTCGGGTGCGCATTACCAGCGACGTTGCAAAATCGTTAACGACTCTGCATCAACATTGGTACACATTTTTTCATACCTCTTGTCAGTCTTGTAATTCGTAGACTCTAATTTCCGCCTTCTGGTCGCCCCGATGCGGAATCGCAAGATATAGCCGTCGCGTTTTTGCAACGAAGAGGGAAGTTCGGGCGCCAGTGGCTGTTTGTAGATGGGAGATCCGATCAAATTGATCTCCCTCTTTTTTTTGGAAAACGTCAACGAATCCGGCGCCGCCGGAGATGTAAAGGCGTTTCCGTTGCTCATCGTAAAAGAGGTCGTCTGTATCCCCAACGATGTAGAGGTTAGCTACAACTTTTCCGGTAAGAGTATCGTAAACCAAAGTCTTAGCTGGATTGCGACAACCTACGAATAATCGATGACTCGATTCATCGAGCGCCATGGGGAAGTTGGATTTTACCGCAACGATGGGCCAGGTAGAGACAATAGATCGTAATTTTCGGTCTACGACCGCAATGTGCCCTGCGGTCGGCACGTTTACGAATGTGCGGCTTCCCGTCCCTTCCATTTGGAATGATTCTGGATGTCCTGCAAGATCAATCTTCCAGAGTACGGTTCTGCTCACTGGTTCGATAAAGGCCAACTTGCCGCTACCGAAACCTACCGCTATTTCATTCGTGCCAGCTTCATAGCGTACATTGTCAGAGTCGTCACCCAGCGGAACAGAATGCAAGATGTTGTAGGAAGTACCATCAAGAAAGTCGATCCCGGTTCCTTGACCACTTGCTACGCATATCTGATTAACCTTAGGTAAATACGCAATTCCCTGAGGTTCGCGAAAGCCTTTTATGGAACGGATTCTCTCCCCCGATTTTACATCAACTACTTCCACCGTATTGTTGCCCAGGGCAGCAACAAATAATCGCCCGTGCACCGCGTCATAGGCGAGATGGTCGATTCGTCCCTCTACACCTGTCAGGCTGATGGTCTGAATTAGCCGAAGCGGATCGCTCAATTTGAAAGCTATACCGCTGGACAATAGTAATAGACAAAGAAAGCTGATCATAGAAGTCTTCACGAGTTATTCCTCAACTTGCTTCTGGCACCACGCATAGAGGGCATCATACACCGGTGTTTCTAGCTCGATCTTCTTGTGGTCGTCTAATCCATGCAATAGCGCAAAACCATAAGCCATGGCCTTCAGCCCACGCCCCTCGGGAACGGTGTCGATGTCCGCCGATACGTCCGCCGCGTGGACGATTGAAGCCAGTTTCATCAGCGCCGGATCACCGGTCAGGTCATATTTGACCATGATGCTCTCGAAGGAACATAGACCATCCACGTGTCCCAACTCCACGTCCGGCACGTCGTACGCAATAGCGCCTTCACGCTCTGCCGTTTCCATTACATCGTCCCGCGGAACGTATAGGAAAATCGGCTTCTTGTCGACAAATCGAGCGATCAACCACGGGCAAGCAATCCGATCTACGTTGGCATTTTCTCGTGTAATCCATTTCATTCGCTGCTCCCATCCCGCTAAATGACGTTTTCGTTAATAGGTCTATCTTGGCACATTTCCAGACCCCTAACTCTCACTCAGACATACGCCACCCATCAGGAATTGATTGCACTAGTAGGAAAGTCTTCCTCTCCCGCAGAACATGTCTTTGCTTCCCTGATTTGCCCTGACAAATTGGGAGACAACCTTCTCAGACCCCGAATTAGATTGGAATATTCATGGATTCGTCACTTAGCCGTCGCAATTTTATTCGTTCTGCAGCGTCAACAGGCGTGGCCGCTTTGGGTTTGGATTCAGCCACGGCCTCGGTCGATTTTAATGCCCAGGCATTCCAAAAGCTCCGCGTGAGCGACAACCATCGGTTTCTTGTTCACAATGATGGAAAGCCATTCTTCTGGCTTGGTGATACCGCTTGGGAGATCTTCCACCGATTGAACCGAGAAGACGCCGATAAATACCTGAAAGATCGCGCCGACCGCGGATTCACCGTTATTCAGGCGGTCGCTATAGCAGAGTTCGACGGTCACTCCGTCCCAAATGCATATGGACACCTGCCATTAGAAAATCTTGATCCCACGAAACCTGCCGTGGTCGACGGTCCCAACAACGATTACTGGGATCACGTCGATTACATCGTCCAAAAAGCGAATTCGCTGGGTTTGCAAATTGGATTTCTGCCGACTTGGGGTCGATACTGGCATGACAAGGTTTATGGCGACCAACCGATGTTCAACCCGATGAATGCCGATATCTACGGCGAATGGCTGGGCAAACGATATCGGAATGCGAGCCTGGTCTGGATTTTGGGTGGAGATCGCAAGGTCGATACCGAATTGCAGAAAGAGACCGTCCGCGCGATGGCGCGTGGTCTCCGCAGAGGCGACGGTGGAAACCACCTGATCAGCTTCCATCCGAGCGGAGGGGGCGGTTCATCAAGCGCATTCCACACCGAACCGTGGCTTGACTTCAATATGCGACAGAACGGTCACAGTCTTGAGTTTACGGGGAACTACGAGAACACGCGCGCCGATTACAACCTTAGCCCGATCAAACCGGTGGTCGACGCCGAACCGATCTACGAGGATCATCCCGTGTCGTTTAATCAGAAGAAGTTGGGTCACTCCGTGGCGGCAGATGTGCGTCGCGCTGCCTACTGGGACCTCTTTGGAGGCGCGTTCGGCCACACCTATGGGCACCACAGTGTCTGGCAGATGTTCACGCCTGACCGAAGTCCGGTCAACGATCCCCTGCTCGTCTGGACCGATGCCATTCGCCAACCAGGAGCTGCGCAGATGGGTATCGTGCGTCGACTGATAGAATCACGGCCATTCCTGACTCGCATTCCGGACGACAGCATAATCGTCGACGATAAGATCAAAACCGCCGTACCCGGAGCCGGTACGCGACACTTTGCCGCAACGCGCGATGAATCGGGATCATATGCCATGGTCTACGCGCCAGTGGGGCGATCATTCAAGGTGAACATGGCTAAGATTACGGGTTCAAGGGTGAAGGCATGGTGGTTCAATCCGCGAAATGGTGAAGCAAAGGCCATCGGGGAGTTCAGCAATTCCGGAGAGCGGGAGTTTATTAGTCCAGATCGCGGTGAGGCAATCGACTGGTTGCTGGTACTCGACGATGCGTCAAAGCGATTTCCACCGCCCG
>JBDUAM010000269.1:0-3431 GCA_040004655.1 Chthonomonadales bacterium
AAAGCCCGTCGATCACATCCTGGATCATGCTTGCGGCGTCGACCGGTTTGGCCGGCGACTCAGAGACTTCCGCCATGAGGGACCACTGCGTGTTGATGTCCGGCACGTTGTTTGGAGAGTAGTTGCTGAAGACCGTCACGCGGTAGAACGGGCAGTTGTCTTCTGGGAAGTACATCCAGCACTTTTTGGTCAACTCTTCTGGCGGTTTACCTGATAACCCAATGCCGATGATATTGGATGAAGAGAACTTCAACTGCTTTGCCGTAGTTTGCAGCGAAGTGAAACCCGCAAGCTCTACGAATAGGTCAATTGGAAGTGTGTTGATCAACACATCATATTCGGCAGTCGAACCATCTGCAAAACTCACCATCTTGGCTGTCGGCTCAATACCGACTACCCTGGTGTTTAGCGAAATCGTCTCTCGACCAACAAGGTTCGCGACGCCTTCCCAGATGGCGCCTGTGCCACCGAATTCAGGGAACTGGAACGTGTTGTTTGGACCCCAACTAAGGTCATCCTTTTCGTGCATTACATTGTAGAGGACCTTCTCCAAATCGGTCACGGCAACGCGCTCACCGATCCAGTTGAAGTCCATCTCTTCCGGTGGAAAAGCCCAGACCTTGAAGTTGTATGGTCGCATAAAGACATCTGCCAGGCCAGTACCGAAAGTCGCCTGAATCCACTCGCCAAAGTGCTTGGGTCGACCCTGAAACGGCTGCTTGTAGATGTCGATGAGGCCTTGAATGCATCTCCATCGACTCTCGGGATTAAGGTGGCGAATGTTGTTCTGGAAGGGGTACGGCACAAATCGATCTTCAATCCAGACCCATGATTCGCGTTCATGGGTCAGCCAGCTCGAGTTGAGCGCCTTCTCCATCAACTTATCAAAATATCGGTAGTGCGAGAATTGTACGTGGCCGCCGATGTCCCATACAAATCCCTGATCATCGGTGTACGATGTAGCCAATCCACCGACCTGATTACTCTGGTCGTAGACGTGGTAGGCGGTGTGCCCGAGCTCCTTCAGCCGATACGCCGCTCCCAATCCAGTGGGTCCTGCGCCGAGGATGACAACCCGGTCTTCCGGGCGAAGGGTCTGCTGAAGCATATCTTTATTTCTCAATTCCTTTTCTGGTGCAGTAGATCAAATTATGTCCGGTTCAAAATACCCCAAATGGCATTATGACTGCGTTTCGTCGAGAGCAATCGCCAGAGATTGGGGAAGGTCACGGCATGATCGCCCTGAACATAGTAACTCTCGCCACCATCGGCAACTGTGCGCACGAGAATGGTCTTCCACGGTCGATAGTAGTAACGTGGGTCGGTGCGAGCCGGTTCTGCCTCAAAGTCATCGCCAAGATCTGGTAAGTCGAATACCGCAGTCGTAAAATTCGCGACCGTTCTATTCTCCTGTCGCGCTACATTGCGCACCATACTCAGCGCCTTGAGGTAGACCTCCGGCCCCATCACCGCACTGCCGAAGTTTAGCAGAACCCCGCCCTCAAGGTTATCCACCGACCGGGTGAATATGAGAAAATCGCGATAAGACATCTCGCCGAGCGTGGCGCCGTTGCAGTTTGGATGCTGGTGGATGATGTCCTGCCCGATACCAACATGCGCGGTCACCGGAACATTCAGTCGATATCCGGCGGCGAGGACGCTGGCTTCCCGATTGGGAAATCTGCCCTCTTCAATCGCTTGACCGATTGCTTCGCCGTAGCCCATGTCGGTAGACACAGCGTCATTTAAAACCTGGTTTATCTCACCCGTCTCGCGCCACATACCGAATTGCCCGGTTCGAATGTATCGTGGGACACTCTCTGTTGTCTCGCCGATCAGGGCAAACTCGTAATCGTGGATGGGACCAGCGCCGTTCATCGCGACGTGCGTAATAATGCCACGCTCCATCAAGTCGATGATGTACCGGGAATTGCCCCGTCTAATGACATGCGCGCCCATGATCAAGATGACCGCTAAACCACGTGCTCGCGCAGCTTGAATATTCTCACCAACTCGAACCAGATTCGGCGTATCCCACTCGGCGATGGGATCAGATAGCTGCTTGATTGCTGAGAGCTTCAGGTCGTTGTCGCGCTCCTCAAGTGGCTCGATGATCAGCTTTGATCGATCAAATTGCGGAAATGGCATCTCCCCTGCCTCTCGTTCTGCAATGAAGTGTGAATGCACCGGCGACTACCGATGCAGCGAACAACATGAAAAACAGCCCTGCTTGAAATGACAAAGGCCGAAAGTCCATGCTGACAACGTGCTTACCAGACGTTAAATCCACCGACCGAAAGACTTTATTTACTCGAACGATGGGCGTCTCCGTCCCATCGACCAGCGCATGCCAACCTGGATAGATTTCATCCGCCAAAATGAGTTTGTTTCCCTTAGCGGAGTCCGTTTCAATTTCAACGTGATTGGCGTCATCGACCACCCATCGCACATTGCCACCGACTGGATCTTCCAGTCTGGCTCGACCCCCTGCACCGGGAAGTGGATAGACGTAGACACCATCCTTCATCGTCGATTCTGGCGAGGTGATTTGAATTGGTACCTGCAAAACAATCACCCGAACCCCCGCGAGGTCGACCAGCGGGCTCAACGGATCCTTTGCGAAAACCATGTTGCCAACTTCCAATGGACTGGCGTCCGGCGCGACTTTCGCTGCGAGCTCATTCATGAACGCCTTGTATTGGCCGGGAAAGAGCGAGTCGTACCCCTGGATATCTCGAATGCCATAAGCCATCAAGGTATTTGGCGGCAATACGGACGTCGGACCCTTGAACGAGAAATTCCGGATGTTCACCGGCATTACGCGATCGTGACCTACGGTGGTTCGCAGGTAACCTGTGAGTTCGGTTTCAGGATAGACTTCGGCTTTTGGGGACGTCTGCGGATATCCCAGCCCCTGGCAAAAGAGGTCGATAACTAATATCGAGATCGCGGTTAATCCGACCCATTTCCGGGAACTTTCCAACTTAATTGGGCGCAGTATGAGCGAAATCACAACTATTGCAGTAACTACAAATTTGATGAGCATGGGCACGAGGTGCAGATCATTTGCATAGGCTGGTTTCAACGTTGCGAAGGCTAGCGCGGCTATTAACGCTCCAAACCCCAACACAAATCCAACAGATTGCACGCGCTGAAGTTTTGACGGATCGGTCGAAATCAAGTTCTGCAAGCCCAAAGCAGCGAGTGAACTCAATGCAAATGCAACCAAAACCAGAGCTCGACCCGGCGATCCAGATTGCCCGAATCCCGGCACGAAGAAATAAAAGGGGCGGTCAAAGGCTGTTCCCAACGCCATGAGCAGCGCCACGAGACCTAAGGCTCCGAGAAATACTACCGATCTATCGCGTTTAAGTCTTGAGAGCCCTAGCGCTGCCAGAAAGAGGGTGGCCACGCCGACGTACAGGGCGCCC
>JBDUAM010000392.1:0-3429 GCA_040004655.1 Chthonomonadales bacterium
TGTTGGTGAGCCGCGAGAAAGTCGAAACGATTGCCTCGACTGGTGTCTGGAGCTTCTGCCGCTGGAGAAACCGCGATACCTGATGGGTGTCGGCACGCCGCTGGATATTCTGGACGCAGTTGACAGAGGGGTGGACATGTTCGACTGCGTGTTGCCTACCCGCAACGCTCGCAACGCACAGGTCTTCACGCTGGACGGCATTCTGAATATGAAGAACGCGGTCCATGCAGATGACTTTGGAGCCATGAGCGCCGACTGTGGGTGTGCGGTCTGCGCAAAGCACTCTCGCGCGTATATTCGGCACCTGTTTGTCGCGAATGAGATTCTCGGAAGTCGACTGACCACCTACCACAACCTCTATTTCTACGGCAATGTGATGGAGAGGATTCGGGGAGCCATTCAGGCGGATCGATTCAGAGCGTTCAAGACAGAGTTTGAGACAAGGTATGGCGCGTCGAAATTTGCAATCGCAGATGAAGAGTAACGACTACTTCTCCGAGTCGACGATTTGCTGAACGGAATCTCTCCGAAGGTTACCGATGAGAGTAAAAACTGAGTCCATAGAAGTCCAGTGGCTCACACCATTGTTGTGCCGAATGCTTGTTGGAAGTTTGCCCGGCTTGGCTTTAACTGGAAGCGCCTGCTGGAAGATGGCAAAAGTTCGTACACCATCTGTGTAACGCAGAATGGCGACCTGTCGATCCTTTGATGGCGCCACCACCCACACTCCACTCAAGTGGTAGCCGGAAGGCGGAGTCGGTTCGTGAAGCTGGAAGTTTACAAGAGGTTGAGCGCTCTGAACTGAAGCCAATGGAGCGCTCTTTGGGAACTCTGCCTCGTGCGGAACGTTCGGCAGGGAGTCGGGTCGAAATTCCTTTGGGTCCGGCGCCGTAGTATAGTCAATCCGATTAAAGTAGCTGGTCTGCACCACGCTGCCCTGAGAATTCATCTCTTCATAACGCAGGCGCACACCGGTATTCTCATCTATCCAGAGTCGCTTGCCGCCATTCTCCCCCAGGATTTCTACAATTGTGGCTGATTGCCCCGCGATCATCTCCTGGCCCCTGATCCCCAGTCGCAGCTTTCCGGTTCTAACTTGTTGAAAGAACTGGTTAGCCTTCTCCTGAAACACTTCGGGTGAGGCTACACCCTCGAATATTCTGTTTGCACTCGGTTTGTAGTTGAACACTCTCCCGGCAATTACGAGCACAACTTCGCCCTTCATGTTTGGCGGCCCAGTAAATTCAATGCGTTCTCGACCAAGTCCACCGTGCGTGACAATCTGTGTCGATTCCTGAACCATGCCACTCAGGAGTCGGGTAGTCTGTTCAGCTGAGTAGGGTTTCTTTGCGCCTTCGCGGAGGAAGAGCGTAAGAATCTGGCGGGCTTTTTGAACTTCGGCGGCGCGCTCAGGGCCTTCCACCGGCGCGGTGGCACGCATGATTCGGGGCTTGCGGTTGAGCGGACCTCTTCGCGGAACCTGAGAAATTGCGGGGGTGATGCAGGCGATAAGCGACACCAGGCCAATGGCAAAGCCTGTTGCTCGAAACCCCGTTGGGTGAATCGATTTTCTGTCGCAATGTTTCATGAGGGGACTTTTCGCCTTTTTCGAATCTGAGACGGTTAATTCAACAGGAACAAGTTGTGCTACGGAAGCAAACTACCAGATCGGCTCCGGATTTGTCGCGTTGGCAGCCGATTCAGCAGAGTTGGTGGTCACCATACTGGCAGCGGCAGTATCGCCAAACGGATCAGAAACAGCATTTGACACATTCTCAAACTGCACCACTCTCTCAATGGCCTTCTTGGTCTGTGTAACCTGACGCGGGTCAACTGGGCGATTTGGCATCAGCGTTGGTACGAGCATGATAGCGACAATCGCACAGGTTCCCAATCCAGCAACCCACGCCGGACGTAGACCCGGTCGAAACGCTTCTCGAAGATTGGATAGCCATGCATTGCGCGGTGGCGCCGGTTGAACCAGAGCCAGCCGAGCGGAGAGTTTTGACGCAAAGTCATCAGACAACTTGAATTCCGGAGCAGCCGCGACAATGTTAACCGTCTGGCGCATCTCGTTCAGCAGATTCTGGCAAGGGTTGCACTCGCCAAAATGCCGATCAAGTTCCCACGTATCTCGCGCGGAGAGCTGGTTGTCAATATATTCAGATATTAGCCCGTTAGCTTGTTTGCAGTTCATTTTGTTACGCTCCATCTTCTCTTCAGCTACCCTCTCATCTTGAGAGGCGCACGGGTGCAGAGGACCCATCCAGATACGGAATCAATCTTTCTCGCAGGGCGGCTCTAGCGTTGAACAATCGCGACTTCACGGTGCCCAGCGGGCATTCAATGATATGCGCAATCTCGTCGTAAGCCAACCCTTCAATGTCGTGTAATAGCACGACGGTTCTCAGTTTTTCCGGCAATAGCTCGAGCGCTTGCTCCAGTTTGTCACCCAATTCGCGGTTCATCAGCACGCTCTGCGGCTCAAACTTGCTGTCCGGAATGTCGCGCTCAATCTCTTCGCCAGACTCTTCATCTTCTCGCATCAGGGTGGTGGTGTTCGCTTTGACACGTTTTGTCTTACGAGCAAAGTCGATACAGATGTTCGTGGCAATCCGATAGAGCCAGGTATTAAGACTGGCGCGACTCTGGAAGGAGTGCATGTTCACGTAAGCGCGAATAAACACTTCCTGCGTCAGGTCTTCTGCGTCAGAGTTAGGGCCGACCATGCGGGCAACGTAATTGTGTACCCGGCTCTTATACCGTGCCACAATCTCGTTAAACGCTGCTGCATCATTAGCCTGACACCTCTCAATGAGTATGGTGTCTGCGTTTGCCACTGCTATCACCCCTCACACCCCGGTTCCGGCGGTATCGCCTGATAGTCAGTCTTTACGACCACTATTTAGTCAGACGCACCGCTCGCTGGATAGTTCATTTCTATCCGAAGGGTGTGAAACTTTAACGTTACAAAAACAGAAGCGGACTCTGGTCGCCCGGAGTCCGCTTCTATTACTTTCCGTATTCGACTATGCTACGTACGGCTTGAAACCATCCGCCATGGCGACCTTGGCGGCAACCGACCCAACATTCTCTTCAAAGTGGGCGAAGTTGCCGAGTCGAGTCACGCACATATCGACATACGGCTTGCCGTCGGCGCCCTTCAGGTCGTAGACATATCGCAGAGCAGCTCGGTGGACGAGTCCCTCTGATTTCAACTCTTTGATTTTCGCTTCATTCTGGGCGAGCTTGCCTGCTCCGTGTGCGTTCACCTTCATCGCCGTGATGGCGATTCCGGATTTGTGCGCCTTCTCGAAAACAGCCAACTCTTCCGGCGTGGTCGCGTAGCTGAGCCAGACCTGCATGGTATCGATAAGGCCAGAGTCGATCTCGGCCTGAATCATGGTCATGTAGGTCTCATAGTCTTCG